>NZ_JBFTZW010000004.1:0-158229 GCF_056406555.1 Arthrobacter sp. P1_B4 | reverse complement strand
GATCAACCCGGCTGGCTGCGGCAGCGGCGTATCCCCAGGGTGCCTGGGGATACGCCGCTGCCGCAGCCAGCCGGGTTGATCAGTACTTGTTGATCAGTACTTGATGACCACGCGGCCGTCGATCTTGGCATGCTTCATTTCGTCGAGGACAGCATTCACTTCGGAGAGCTCCCTCGTGGAGACCGTGGGGTGGATCTTGCCCTGGGCGTAGAAGTCGAGTGCTTCTTCCAGGTCCTGCCGGGTTCCGACAATTGAGCCGCGGACCGTCAGGCCCTTGAGCACAATCTCGAAGATCGGCGCCGGGAAGTCCCCCGGCGGCAGCCCGTTGAAAACGATCGTTCCGCCGCGCCGGGCCATCCCGATGGCCTGCCCGAACGCTGACGGGTGCACTGCCGTGACCAGGACTCCATGACATCCTCCGGTTTCGCGCTGGATAACTTCGACGGGGTCTTCGTGCAGGGCGTTGACGGTCAGTTCGGCGCCGTGCTTCTTGGCCAGGGCCAACTTGTCATCGGCAATGTCCACCGCAGCGACCCGCAGCCCCATGGCGACGGCGTACTGGACAGCGATGTGCCCGAGTCCGCCGATCCCGGAGATGGTGACCCACTGGCCCGGCTTGGCCTCGGTCATCTTCAGGCCCTTGTAGACGGTCACGCCGGCGCAGAGCACGGGTGCGATTTCCACCGGGTCCGAACCGGCCGGAATGCGGGCGGCAAACCGGCTGTCGACCAGCATGTACTCGCCGAAGGAGCCGTCGACGCTGTAACCGGCGTTCTGCTGCGCCTCGCACAGGGTTTCCCAGCCAGTGCGGCAGTACTGGCAGTCGCCGCAAGCGGACCAGAGCCACGCGTTGCCGACCAAATCGCCGATGGCCAGATCGGTGACGCCTTCGCCGAGGGCGACGACCTCGCCCACGCCTTCGTGGCCGGGAATGAAGGGCGGTGACGGCTTGACCGGCCAGTCTCCCTCCGCGGCGTGCAGGTCGGTGTGGCATACGCCGGTGGTGAGGACCTTGACCAGGGCCTCTCCGCGTCCCGGCACGGGAACGGGCAGGTCCTGGATCTGAAGATCCTTGCCGAATTCGGTAACTACAGCTGCTCTCATCGTCGTCATTGTCGATATTCCTTCGTCGTTTGTAGCCGCAGCAAATAATGCGCAGGCATGAGTTTGAACGTCACTCCAGAAGCCGGGCGTGATGCCCGTTGTCCGCCGAAAGCCTCACCGGGGGTGCGGGTGAGGCCCGCGGATTGTCAGGGTGTGGATAACCCAACCATCGCTGGCACTTGTGCTGAGCAGGATGATGGCCGCTGCCTAAAGCCTAGGGAAGGGAGGGTTGCGACGAGGTTGCAGTCTTGTGAGTCAGGTCACCTTGGCTGGTGAGTTCCGAGTTCGGCTTCCAGGCGCTCGATGTCGGCCACCACCCCAGCTCTCTTAGGGGAGCGGGGCGGCAGCAGCTTCAGCGCCGCCATCCGGACGGCAATGTCATCGCTCGCTTCGGGAAGTTCCGCATACTGGAGCAGGGCTTCCGCGCTGCCGTCCGTTAGGACCGCCTCCCGAAGGAGTGTGGAGACGCGCCTGCGCAGCGTCACCACACCCGGAGCCTCGGAGCGAGGCAACACCGGTCCGCGATAAATCTCCAGGGCGACTCGGTGTGCCCCGCGCTGGAGGCAACTGAGAACCTGTCCGGCGTCCGGCAGCACGTCCACGATGAGTCTGTAGGGCCGGGATTCCGGTACGGCGGCAGGATTGAACTGCTGCAGGACTTTTCTCAACCGGACCATCTCCGCCCGAAGTGTCATGGCTGGGACTTCCCCGAACAGCATGCCGCCCAGCTCTTCGCCGCTGAGACCATCCGGATGGATGCTCAGCAGGGCCAGAATCTCACTGTGCCGTGGAGACAGCGATACTGTTCTTCCTTCGATGCTGAGCAGCGCGTGGTCGCGGCCGAGCAGTTGCAGGCTGTTGCGATAGAGGCTCCGGGCCGGGCTGCCGGGAACGGTTCTGGGCCTTGCGGCGGACGCGGGCTGTCGCCGCCGTGCGAGCCGGTCGCGTTGCGCAGCGGCCAGCAGGAGACGCTCCACGTGCAGCTGCGCCTGCGCGGCCGCGACCGCAGCCTCTACGAGGGAAAGCGTGTGCGGGGCGACTGCCATCTCGGTGCCGGTGATATCCAGGACTCCGATCACGGCACCGGTGTCTGGATCACGGAACGGCACGGCCGTGCAGCTCCACGCGTGAACGGCCCGGTTGAAATGCTCGGGACCGGAGACCTGGAGGCTGCGGCCCAGTGCCAGGGCGGTTCCAGGAGCGCTCGTGCCCACGCTGGCCTCGGACCAGTCCGCGCCCTCAACGAACATCATGCCCTCGGCACGCCGGCGCAGGGCAGCGTCCCCGTCGACCCACAGGAGCCGGCCCAGCTCATCCCCGACAGCCACGAGCAACCCTTGGTCGGAACTGGGCTGAATCAGCAGCTTGTTAATCACCGGCATGATCGACGCCAGCGGATGGCCGCGACGGTACTCCTCAAGGGCTTCTCCATCGAGGAGTACCGAGGACGGCGGCATGTCAGGGTTGGCCTGCAGCCGGAGCGAACGCTTCCAGGATTCTTCAATGATTCTGCGAAGCGGACCCGTCCCGGACCTGATGCTGAGCTGCATCGATGCTGTGACACGCCTGGCAGCAGATTGCGCCGGCTCGGTCGCCGGGTTTGGGGATAGCAACCGGGGACTACGCACGGTGGCTCCAGTGTCGACAAACAGAAGTGGGGTCCAAGTGGCCCCAATCACAAGGATACCGCCGCTGTGTGCCTTGATCGCGGCCTGGCCCCATCACAAACTGCTGGCGGAGTCCATCTAGACGCGTCCCAGGGCGTCGATGTCCTCGAGGAACTGCTGGTGCACTTCATCGCTGACCGTTGTCCGGGTGTCCGCGATCGCGTCGAGGTAGTCCTGGGTCGAGGGGCCCTTCCGGACCGCCTCGCGGATTGAGGCGCTGCCGCTGGACGCCGCGCCGCCGTCGTCGTACACCGCCTTTTCCAGTGCCCGCTGGGAGGCGCTGCGGGCCGCGTACTCGATGTCCGCGGGGGAGAAGCCCTCGGTACGGTCCACCAGGAGCTCGACGTCGACGTCGTCCACCACGGCAACGGGGATGAAGCGCTGCCACATGGCCTCCCGGGCCTGCCGGTCCGGCAGGCCGATCGGGATGACGTAATCGAACCGGCCGTGCCGCAGGAACGCCGAATCCAGGGCGCGGATGAAGTTGGTGGCGCAGACCAGGAGCCGGCCGGGCTGCTCGCGGAAGGCGGGGATGATCTTCAGGAGCTCGTTCGTGACGCCCTGCAGGGGAGAGGGCGGTTCGCCCGAGCGCTGCGCGGCGATCTCCTCGACCTCGTCGATGAAGACCACCGCGTGCTCCAGTTCGGCGATTTCCAGGAACGTCTCGCGCAGCGCCCCGGCCAGCCCCTTCGGATCGGCGGCCAGCCGGGAGGGGAAGACCTCCACGAACGGCCACTCCAGCCGGGACGCGATCGCCTTCGCAAACGTCGTCTTGCCGGTACCGGGAGGGCCGAAAAGGACCACGGCGCGCGGCGGCACCACACCGTATTCGTCGGCGAGGTCGGCCTCCGCGAGCGGAAGGACCAGCCGGCGCTCCAGGAGTTCCTTTTCGAGGCGCATGCCTGCGACGTTCTCCCACAGGTCACGGGCCAGGATGCGGCCGCCAAGCAGGCTGAGGGGTTCCAGTTCCTGGCGCTGGACCGGGATCTTCCGTTCGAAGTAGCGCAGGTTCTTCTTCAGCGCGAAGCCGCGGCCCAGGAACGCCTCCACCCGGGTTTCGGATTCCGGCATCAGGGCCGAGAGCTTGTTGAGCCCGTGCGGTGCCATCCGGTTCTCGACCGCGGCCAGCAGCGAGGTACCGATCCCGCGGCCCCGGAATTCGGGCAACGTGGCCAGGAAGACGATCCAGCCCTGGTCGTGGGCGGCCCGTCCGACGGCGGCGCCCACCACCTGCTCGCCCTGCACCGCGACGACGGCGTGGTCCTTCTCGCAGGAGGCCAGGACCTCCGAGAGCGCGTAGACGGGCTCGACATTTGATTCCTTGAGGGACTCCCAGAGGTGCAGGATGCCGTCGAGGTCGGCCGAATGGAAATCCCTGATCCGCCAATTGGTCATGAGCTGTCTCCCGGGTGGTTCGTCGCTGAGCCATGTTGAGTCTGTCCGCTGAGCATATGCGAACCACGTGCAGGAGAGGTTGCGGGGACGTTGCGTTACGCGGACCCGGACTGCCGGGATTTTACTCCGAATCCCCGCCGGTCCCACGCACGGGTCGGTTGGCCACGAGCGGATACGGGCCGGTGAACCCGTCGCGGACGGCGGCGATCTCCAGGATGCGGTGCCGGCAGAGGCGCCAGCCGAGCATCAGCAGCGGGATGATGACCGCGAGGGAGGCGATGGTCCACGTTCCGACTGGCGAGTCGAAGGCCATGAGGACCAGCACCGCCAAGAGGAAGGCCAGGGTGATCCAGCCCGTGACGGGTGCGCCCGGCATACGAAACGCGGGCCGGAGCAGTTCTCCGCGGGCTGCGAGCCGGGCGAGCTGCATCTGGCACAGGACGATCATGGCCCAGGTGCTGATGATGCCCAGCGATGCGACGTTCAGGACGATCTCGAAGGCCTCGGCAGGGACCACGGCGTTCAGGATCACGCCCAGGACAGCCACTGCGGCAGTGAGGGCGATGCCGCCGTAGGGGACGCCGGACTTGTTCATCCGGCCGGCGAATTTCGGCGCGGAACCGGAAATGGACATCGAGCGCATGATCCGGCCGGTGGAGTAAAGGCCTGCGTTGAGCGAGGACAGCGCCGCGGTGAGGACCACGAGGTTCATGATGGCGTCCACGCCGTCGACCCCGATGGAGCCGAAGAATGTCACGAAGGGGCTTTCGCCGGCCTTGTAGGAGCTGTAGGGCAGCAGCAGGGAGAGCAGCACGAGCGAGCCGACGTAAAACACCGCGATGCGCACGATCACCGTGTTGATTGCCCGCGGCATGATCTTTTCGGGGTTTTCGGTCTCGCCGGCGGCGGTGCCGATCAGTTCGATCGAGGCGTAGGCGAACACGACGCCCTGCATCACCACGATGGCCGGCAGCAGGCCGTTGGGGAACATGCCGCCGTTGTCCGCGATGAGGCTGAAGCCGACTTCCTGCCCGGCCACGGGCGTGCCGAAGATGACGAAGTAGATGCCGACGAGCAGGAAGGACACGAGCGCCACGACCTTGATGAGCGCGAACCAGAATTCCAGCTCGCCGAACACCTTGACGCTGATCAGGTTCAGGCCCAGGACCAGGATCAGGGCGGCCAGCGCCCAGGCCCACTGCGGCACGTCCGCGATGGGCGCCCAGTACTTCTTGAAGAAGTTCATGTACAGCGCGACGGCGGTGATGTCCACGATCGCGGTCATGGCCCAGTTCAGCCAGTACAGCCAGCCGGTGACGAACGCGGCCTTCTCGCCGAAGAATTCGCGGGCGTAGGACACGAACGAGCCGGACGAGGGCCGGTGCATCACGAGTTCGCCGAGCGCGCGCAGGATCATGAAGGCGAAGAACCCGCAGACGGCGTAGCTGATGATCAGGGCCGGCCCGGCGCTGGCGAGCCGGCCGCCGGCGCCCATGAACAGGCCGGTGCCGATGGCGCCGCCGATCGCGATCATCTGGACCTGCCGGGGTTTCAGGCCCTTGTGGTAGCCCTGGTCCTCGGCGTGGAGCGCGGCCCCCGAGGCGTGGGCATGAGCCGGAATGGTGTGGTCGGTGACGGCGGATTGTTGCTGGGTCTGCTGTTGAGCGGGCAGTTTTTGGGCGCGGGCAGTGTCAGGAGAAGTCATGGGGGTCCTTCGGGGTTCGGAGGTGCGCTACTTGCTCAGGTTGGCCAGGCGCTGCGGGCTGAGGAGCTCGGTGAGCTGCTCGTCGGTGAGCAGGCCGTGTTCGAGYACTAGTTCCGCGACGCCTTTGCCGGTGGCGAGGGCTTCCTGGGCGATGGCCGTGGCTGTGGCGTAGCCGAGTTGCGGGTTCAGGGCGGTGACGAGGCCGATGGATTGTTCCACGGTGAGGCGRAGGTGTTCGGTGTTGGCGGTGATGCCCCGGACGCAGCGGGCCGTGAGGGTGCGGCASGCGGCTTCGAGGTGGGAGATGCTCTTGTGGAGGCTGTGGACGATGATGGGTTCGAAGGCGTTGAGCTGGAGCTGGCCGGCCTCGGCGGCCATGGTGATGGTGACGTCGTTGCCGATCACCTCGTAGGCGACCTGGCTGACCACTTCCGGGATGACCGGGTTGATCTTGCCGGGCATGATCGAGGAGCCGGACTGCACCGCGGGGAGGTTGATCTCGCCGAAGCCGGCGCGCGGGCCSGAGGAGAGCARCCGGAGGTCGTTGCAGATYTTGGAGAGTTTCACGGCGACCCGCTTGAGCACCCCGGAGAGGTGCACGAAGGCGCCGACGTCCTGGGTGGCCTCGATCAGGTCCACGGCCGTGATCAGCGGCAGGCCGGTGATTTCGGCCAGGTGCCGGCAGGCGGCTTCGGCGTACCCGGCGGGGGCGTTCAGGCCGGTGCCGATCGCGGTGGCGCCGAGGTTGATTTCGTGGATCAGCAGGTCGGCTTCGGCCAGGCGGAGCCGGTCCTCGCCGATCGTGACGGCGTAGGTGCCGAAYTCCTGGCCGAGGGTCATGGGGACGGCGTCCTGGAGCTGGGTGCGGCCCATCTTGACCACGGTGCGGAACTCGAGGGCCTTTGCGGCGAAGGCGTCTTCGAGCTCGGTGAGGGCCTGGAGCAGTTCCCGGGCCGCGAAGATCGTGCCGAGCTTGACCGCGGTGGGGTAGACGTCGTTGGTGGACTGGCTGAGGTTGACGTGGTCGTTGGGGTGCAGCCGGGMGTAGTCGCCCTTCGGGTGCCCGAGGATTTCCAGGGCCCGGTTGGCGATGACCTCGTTGGCGTTCATGTTCGAGGAGGTCCCGGCGCCGCCCTGGATGACGTCGACGATGAATTGCTCGCTGAGYTTGCCGTTCATGACCTCGGTGCAGGCGTCCCCGATGGCGGCGGCACGCCCGGCGTCGAGCAGYCCGAGCTCGTGGTTGGTGCGGGCSGCGGCGAGCTTCACGGCGGCCAGCCCGCGGACCAGGTGCATGTTGGAGGACAGCGGCTGGCCSGTGATGGGGAAGTTCTCCACGGCCCGGAGGGTGTGGACGCCCCAGTAGGCGCCGGCGGGAACGTCCCGGTCACCCAGGAGATCGTGTTCGGAGCGGAATTCTGCGCGTTCGTCGTGCGAGGTCATGGCGGTCCCTTACAGGTCTTTGGGGGCGTGGGAGATCTTGGGGTCAGCGAGGAAATCGGTGGCCTGCAGCAGCCCGACGGGCCGGCTGCCGCCCAGCACAGGGGTAGCGGCGAGGCGCGCCAGGGGGGAGGTGTCGACGTCGAGCGCGGCCAGGACCCGGACGGTGACGGGCATCCGGGCGCGGTCTCCGCCGTCGGAAACCTTCACGGCGAGGGCGCGGCCGTCCGGGAGGCCCACCAGCTGGACGCCCTCGAAGCCGTCCTTGGCGAGCAGGCCGGGGACCAGGCGCATCAGCGCGGTGACGTCCCGGTCCTCGCCCGCAACCATCTCGGGGTGGCGGCGCATGGCGCGGCCGACGGCGGCTTCCGCTGCGCCGGCTTCTGTTTCGCCGGATCTGGATCCGGACGCGGCGGCCGCGGCCAAACGGCCGAAGGCGCGGGCCATGCCGCGGAGCGTGAGCGCGAAGAGCGGGGTGCCGCAGCCGTCAGTGGTGGTGCGCTGGGGGTCTTCACCGGTCAGGTCCGCCACGGTCCGGGCCACCAGCTGCTGCAGCGGGTGCGCCGGGTCCAGGTAGCCCTGGACCGGCCAGCCGTTGATAACGCAGGTGGCCGCCATGGCGGCATGCTTTCCGGAACAGTTCTGCGTCAGTTGGGTGGCCTGGCCGCCGCCGCCGAGCCAGTCTTCGCGCTCGCGGGCGCCGTAGGGGAGATCGGTGCTGTTCTCGAGGTCCGCGGGCGTCAGGCCGTGCAGCTCCAGGATGCGCCCGGCGCCGTCACGGTGGCTGGCTGCGCCGGAATGGCTGGCGGCGGCGAGGGCGAGGAGGTCGTCCGGGAGGTCCAGCCCGGCGCGGACCATGGCGACGGCCTGCAGGGGCTTCAGGGCGGACCGCGGGTAGAACGGGGCGAGGGGCTCCCCGGCAGTGAGGAGGATCTGGCCGTCCGCTGCGGTGGCGATGACCGAGCCGTAGTGGACACTCTCGACCAGCCCGTCCCGGGTCTGGACCGCAAGCGGGACGTGCTGCGGCAGCCACTCCGGGGCGAGCGGGGTCGGGGTGTTGGCGAGAGCAGGGGAAGTCATTGCGTCCTTTGGCGGTGGCGGTGGCGGTCGATGCGGTTGTGGTGGCTGGTCACTGTGTTGGTGCTGGTTTTGCCGGGGCTCCCCGGATTGCTTCCGGCATTGTTGACGGCACCAGGCGCCTGACGTCAGGCGTTGAGGATCGAGTCGAGGGCAATGCCAACGGCGTGCAGATGCTGGCTCATGGCGATGCGCGCCGTCGCCGCGTCGCCGGCTTCGATCGCGGCGAGGATGCGCCGGTGCTCCTCGTCGGACGCGTGCTGGCGGTCCGCCACCATGTTCAGGGTCTCGGACTGGTGCGCGAGGGCGTCCCGGATGTCCGCGACGACGTTCTCGAAGACCTTGTTTCGGCTGGCCCGCGCGATCAACGCGTGGAAGCTGGAGTCCAGGCCCACCCACACTTCGGGGTCGTCCTCGCCGCTCATCGCGGCAACGATGTCGCGCAGCATTGACAGCTCCTCGGCCGAACGGCGTTCTGCAGCCAGTCCGGCGGCAGGAACCTCGATATGGGGACGCGCCTCCGTGAGGTCGCGGGCCGAGTATTGGCCCAGGACCAGGTCCTTTGCCACGCGGTTGGCGACGACGAACGTGCCCCGCCCGGTCTTGGTGACCGTCAAACCCAGGGCGGTGCAGGAGCGCAAGGCCTCGCGGACCACGGAGCGGCTCACGCCGTACTGCTGGGCAAGAGTGGCCTCGGAGCTCAGCTTGGCGCCGACGCCGAGCTTGCCGGATTCGATCTCGGTGCGGAGGACGTTGAAAACGGCTTCGGCGGCACTGAGGCGAGCCAAGGGCTGTCCTGCTGTCCGGCTGTCTGACAGGTTCACGCTTTAAAACATGGCAGAGATCACATCGGCGTGTCAAGTATGACGGCGGCCCCGGGGTCCGGGGCCGCCGTCGCCGCTCGGGCCGGAGTTCCGGCGGCGGCCTACCTGCCTGGGTTTGTGTCCGGGCTGCTAGCCGGGACTACTGGACCTTGGACGGGCGGGTGCGGACCAGCGCGGTGACGCCCGCGGCCAGGCCGATCAGCCCTGCAGCCAGCCCGATCCAGCCGGCGGCGGATCCGCCGTCACTGGACGTGCCCGCTGCCGCTGCCGGGGCCGCCGAGGGTGCGGTCGTCGTGGCTGCGGCGGGGACGGCTGCGCCGTGGGCGTCGGCGTCCTTGGCCGTGGTCACGAAGGAGGGTGCCGGGTGCCCGGGTTCAGCCTGGCCCTCGACCGTCTTCTCGTCCCACTTCACGACGGTTCCATCGGTGTAGGTCTGGGCCGTCGGCAGTGTCACAGTGGTTCCCGCGTCCGGCAGGACGCCGACGGACAGTGAGAAGGCCTGGTACTCGTCCGGTCCGATCTGGTGGGCCTCGTCAGCGGTCCAGACCACGGAACTCGGGGCCTTGGTGACCGTGGCGCCGGCGACCGTGATCGGCTTCGGCAGCTCGCTCGTGGTGATGACGGCCTTCCAGCCCTCGACAGGCTTCACCGACACCGAAGTGAACGGGGTGTCCGTGGGCAGCGTGACTTCGAGTTTGCTGGTCTTGGCCGATTCCGACTCGCTGGGGACGTTGAACGTCAGGTGGCTGTAGCCGCCCGCGGCGGGATCATCGGTGTCGACGTGGACGTGGGCGGAGGCGGCTGCTGCGCCGGCGGCGAGCAGGCCCGCGGTCAACGTGGCGGCAGCGGCGGTTTTGAGGGTACGGCGAAGGGGGGACTTCATGGCAAAGGTGCCTTTCACTAACGGATATCAGGTGGGGAGCCGTCCGGTGCGTTGTCCGTCCGGCGGTAGCAGTGGGGTGGCCGCCTGTTGTCCCCGTCCGTAGGTGAAAGGGATTGATGTCAGGCGGCGGGCGACAACTCCGGAGGTCCGCGCCTGGTCGGCAGGCGGAGGCCAGCCCGGGCTTTGGGGAGGACCAGGTTGAGCGCGCAGGGGCCGGGGACGCGCAGGGGCGTGGCGGCGGAGGGCTGGGGCAGCTGCACGAGCGGGCGCAGCCAGGAAGCAAGTGCGGACAGGGCCCGCTCGCTGCGGGCGAGCAAAAGTGCCGTGCCGAGCGTCGCCATCGCGTGGGCGGCGAACATGGCTCCGCCCATGTCGGCCGCCGAAACCGCCATGGAAGGGTCGGGCATCGCCGGGGCAATGGCAGCCGCCGAATGGCCCGGATGGCCCGGATGACCCGCAGCCATCCGGCCCTGGAGGGCTGCGGGCGCCCCTGAGGACAAGGCGCCGAAGGACCAGTGCAGCCACAGTTGCCCTACGCCGAGCAGGCCGGCCAGGGCCGGAAAGGACAGGCGGACGCGGGTCAGTACGGCGACGGGAACCATCGCCACGGCACACAGCGCCGTCACGATCGCCGGCTCGGGCAGCCGTCCGCCGCCGGCCAGGTGGCCGCCGGCTGCCAGCGCCACGATGATGGATCCGATCAGGCCTGTGCGGAACAGCCGGAAGGAAGCGCGCGTCATCGTGTGCAGTCCTTTCCGGATTCCGTGGGGTCTGGTTGTCGCTTAAGTCCCTTAAATCCTACGGGCCATTGTGAACCGCCGCGCCCGCGCGCGGCTGAACCGCCCAATCTGTGGCGGCAGGGCTGCGCCAGCCGGCTATGACGGCGGGTGCCTTCGATCGCCGGCGGTTGCCCCTGCCTGCCCAGTGCGCCGGTACGTACGTGCCGTTATAGCTCTGTGCAGGCATCCTGGCCCGTCCTATACTGGAAATGCCTGCAAAGCGGCACGTTCGTACCGCCAGGGTTCGAACCCACAGAGTTCGATCCCACGGGTTGGTACGCACACAGGGTTCGAACCCACAGGGTTCGTACGCACGAACGCCGGACCCTCGGACGTGTGTTGATTAACGGGAGGCTGCCATGGGGAACGCATTTCCGGGCGAACTCGCTGCCGAGGCCCGGGCCCGGCGCGGGTCGCTCCGCCTGAGCCAGCGTGAGCTGGCCGAACTGGCCGGAGTCTCAGAGCGCTTCGTCCGGTTCGTCGAACAGGGAAAACGCACGGTGCAGCTGGACTCCCTGCTGGCGCTCCTGGACACGCTGGGGCTGGAACTCCGGGTCCAGACCCGGACCAGCGCCGCAGCCCGTGCCCTCACCGGCCCGGTGGCCAGTCCGGTGGCCGGCCTGCGGGCCGACGGTGAACTGCGGGACGGGCCGGAAGCCCGGCCATGAGGCACCGCATCGCGGATATCTATAAGGCCGGCGTGCTGGCGGCCCGGCTGGAACGGCACGACGGCGGCACCAGGTTCAGCTACCTGCCGGCCTATCTGGCGTCCGGGGGCCCCGCCGTCGCGAGCTCCCTGCCGCTAACTCCGGAACCCGTGCTGTCCGCGGCGGGAGCGGCCCCGCCGTATTTCACTGGGCTTCTGCCGGAGGGCCGGCGGCTGAATGCGTTGCGCCGTTCCATCAAGACCAGCGTGGATGATGAGCTGTCCTTGCTCATCGCGGCCGGTGCCAACCCGGTGGGTGATGTGCAAATCGTTGGCCATGGCGAGAAGCTGGACCCGGACGAGCACGCCGTCGAGCTTGACCCCGCAACGCCCGTGGATTTCGAGGCCCTGCTGGGCGACTCCGGGCTGATCGACCCGGTGGCCCTGGCGGGGGTGCAGGACAAGCTGTCCGCTGGAATGATCTCCATGCCGGTGGCCAGCGCCGGCCGGCGCTACATCCTTAAACTCAACGCGCCCGAGTTCCCGCACGTCGTCGAAAACGAGTACGCGATGTTCCGGTACGCGGCGCGGCTGCGGATCCCTTTGAGCCGGGTCCAGCTGATCCGCGACGTCGCCGGGCGGCCCGGGTTGCTCGTGGAACGCTTCGACCGGGTGCCTGTAGCCAGTGGCACTGTATCCGGTGGGCCTGTATCCGGTGGGCCTGTCGCCGGCGTGTCGGGGCCCAAGGCGGCGGCCAGGTCGCCGCGGGCGGTGCAGCGGCTCGCCGTCGAGGACGGCGCGCAGGTGCTGGGCCTCTACCCTGCGGACAAGTACAACGTGGGATACGGGCAGGTGTGCCGTGCGCTTGCGGCTTATTGCGCGGCTCCGCTGCCCGCGGTGCGGAATTTGGCCCTCCAGGCGGCATTTGCGTGGCTGACGGGCAACGGCGACCTGCACGCGAAGAACGTTTCCATGGTGCAGCAGCCGGCCGGGGAATGGTCCATCGCGCCGGTATACGACATCCCGTCCACGGTCGTCTACGGGGACAAGACACTCGCCCTGACCCTGGACGGCAAACGCACAGGGATATCCCGGAAGCACTTCCTGGGCTGGGCCGCAGGGATGGGGCTGACTGAACGTGCCGCCGTCCAGGTGCTGGAACTGGCGCTGAAGGCCTCGGAACCGCTGCTGGCGGACCTTCAGGCGGGCACGGCGTTCCGCTCCATGACCGACGACGGCGCCTCGCCGTTTTCAGCGATGGTCACCCGCGACTGGGTCAACGAACTCAAGCACCGGCGCAGGCTGCTGGCCGGGTGATGCCGCCGGCGCCGGCTCGGCTTGCGCCGGGTGCCGCTGACGGATGCCGTTGCGTGGAGCCTCAGAGGTGCTGGATGCCCGCCCGCTGCATGGCGTCTTTGTAGACCTCAACGTTCTTGGCGAGGAGCTCTTCCTGCTTGGCCGGAGATACCGCGAAGGCGCGGCCGCCAAGTGCGGTGGCCTTGTAGATCTTGACACCATGATTCTTCAGCGAGGAATGGTAGGTCTTCTCGAAAAGCGTCAGGAAGGAGTGGGCGTCCGCGCCGTGCGCAATAACGGCCGAGACGCGCTTGTTGATCTTGAGGAACTGGCGGAAGGGCCGGAGGCCGTCCGTCTTCTCCTGGACGTTCAGGGCCGAGGATGCCTCCGGATCGCGGATCCACGGGTAGGCGTTCCACGGCATCACATAGCGGGGGTCCAGCTCTGCGGCCTCGTAGATGGAAGTGGCGCGGCGGGCGGCTTCATCGTCGTTGAAGTGCGAGACAAAGCCCGATTCGGTGCCCTTGCCCGGGCTGATATGCAGGCTGACGATCCGGCATTCGTCCTCGTCATGGATGGGGTCGATGTACGGGACCACGGATCCAGGCTTCTTTTCCATGAGTTCGTCGCACAGCTGCGTCACCGCGGCGATGTTCGGCTCCTGCAGCAGGGTCTTCTTTTCGTCCCAGTCAATCGTCACGATTTCTCCCTCAGCACTTGGCGTCCAGAATCAGGCGGCTTCCTCCACTCTACGCTTTCGCGGCAGGGGGTGTTTCGGCCGGGACCTATTCGGCCGGGGCTGCGCGGGGTTTGCCCCGAGTCAACGGCCCTCTGGTGACGGCAGTGAGGCGGGCGTAGGCTTAAAGCGCCTGCAGGTAACCATCTGATGACTCCGGGTTGTTCGGGACATTGAAGTGTCCGAGCCGTCTCTTAGCGAGATCGCGAAGGTACCTGCAGGCCTGACGTCCGCCGCCGCTCAGGTGGTCGGGCGCTTTTCTTTGCCGCCGGCCTGCCGGATGCGATGAAGCGGGGCGGAGCCGAGGGCAAGAGCCGCGAATGGGACCGGTCGTTTGCAACGGGCAGCGGAAACCGAAGCCAAGAAGGCCCGTTTATCGCATTCCGTGGTTAGTGAGCCGTGCGCCGAGGAGTTTCTGCGAAAGTAGCGTCATGGACTTCGATATGCAGACGCTCACCGCCGCTGGCTTTACCGGTTTCCGGTCGTTCGCCGAACTCGAGCTGAATGAGATCCCGCAGGCCCCGGGTATCTACGTCGTGCTGATGCCGGAGGGCTTTACGCCCCGGTTTCTGGCGGGAAGCGCTGGAGGTCACTTCAAGGGCAAGGATCCTTCTCTTCCTCAGGCCGCCTTGTCTGCCGAATGGGTTGCCGGGGCTGAGGTCCTCTATATCGGCAAGGCAGGCGCGGGGAAGACGGGTAAGCGCGGCCTTCGTAAGAGGATCCGGGAAATGTCGGACTTCGGACGCGGTGTCCCGGTGGGCCACTGGGGTGGCAGGCTTCTGTGGCAACTCGCAGATTCGCAGGCCTTGATGGTTGCTTGGAAGGAACTGCCCCCAGAACTAGTGAACGCAGCGGAAGCACGTTATCAGCAGGATTTTCGTGCGTTCCACGGCCGGCTGCCGTTCGCCAACCTTGCTCAGGCCCGCATGACAGCGCACTAAGCCAGGCCAGCTTCAGGTGGTTGTTTCAGGCCGCTGCCGCTGCCGCTGCCGCTGCCGCTGCCGCTGCGCCAAGCCTTGCGCCAAGCCTTGCGCGCTTGGGCGCCATGGCGACGTACCGGAGTTTGCGCCTGTGGAGCGATGTGGCCGCTGGGCGAAACAGTGTTCCCGGCAGGGGCGGCGCGGTGGAGTAGTAGCTGTGGCCAGTGGGGGTGGTGATTTCCAGGGTGTGGCGGGTGCCGGGTGCGGGGCGTGCTTTCCAGCCGGGGGTTTCTTTGGTGTGGTTGCAGGCTTCGCAGAGGCCGGCGGCGTTGTCCGTGGTGGTCGGGCCGCCGGTGTGCCAGGGAATGATGTGGTCCAGGTGGCGGATGGGGGCGTCGCAGTAGGGGGTGCGGCAGGTGTCGTCGCGGGCCTGGATGAAGCGGCGGTGCCCGGGCGGGAAGAGCCGGGCGCGGGAGTCCATCCCCACGAGCTCGCCGGTGCCGGGGTGGGTGTAGAGCCGGCGGAGCCAGGTCTTGAAGTCCCGGTCCTTGGCGTTAGTCCCGGCGCCGATGCGTTCCCGGGCCCAGCCGGCGGGGACGGTGCCGTAGCCGGGGAGCCGGGCGGGTTCGGCGCCGGCATGGAAGAGGGTGCGGTCGGTGATGACGAGCTGGATCTCGACCCCGCTGATCCCGCCCGGGGTCCCGGTGGTGCGTTCGACCAGGGCATCAGCCATGAGCTGCCCGCGGCCCCTCGGGTCCCCGGCGGCGCGGAGGGTGTCGGCGTGCCCGGTGAGGGCCTTGTAGACGGCGACGCCGGCGGTCACGGGCAGCAGAGCGGTGAGGTGGCACATGGTGTCGGGGACCGGGCGCAGGCTGACGTGCCGCTCGGATGCGGCGTGCGCGGCGCGTTCGGTCACCGAGCGGGGGTCACACCGGTACGCGGCGGCCCGGGCCGCGGCCACCAGGGACCGGTCACCGGMCCCGGCGAACGTCCCGGCGTCGGGTGCGAGTTCGGCGTCGACGGCGGCCCGGTCCGCGGCGCTCAGGCACGCGGTTTCGCGCACGAGCAGGGTGGCGCGCCATTCGTTCAGCTGTCCGGTCTGCAGGGCGGCGAGCGTGTGCGGCATTTCAGTCACGAGGGCTTTGGCCAGGCCGAGGAGCCGGCCGCCCCTGACGGGTGATTCGCGCCGGGCCAGGGCGAYCTGCGCGCCGACACCGGCGCCGAGCTTCTCGGCCGGGACTCCGGCGGCGGCCTGTTCGCGGCGYTGGAGCAGGCCGAAGGCCACGGCGAGCCGGGCCTGTTCCGCGGACGCGGCGGACTTCCAGTCCTCCAGTTCCCGGATCCGGTCAATGATCCCGGCACTGTCCGTGGGCGGACAGCCTAAGCCCAGAGGTCCGGCGGCCAGCCGGCCCGCCAAGGCCGCCTCTGCGGTGCCCGGAATGGCGGCGGCATCGCCCGCGGCATGGCCGAAGCCGGCGTCGCCGTGTCCCGCCGGAGCCACTTCGGGCCCGTGATTGCCGTCCATGAACCCAGTGTCTCAGGGGCCTCTGACAATAACGCGCCTGTACTCCTCAGCCGAAGCTAGGCGTCACGGATTGCCGGCGGACTCAGCGGTTGCGGTAGTAGTCCTTCCAGATCAGGCGATGGAGGGGGATCACCCGCGGCAGCGACCGTAGTCCGGGGATGAACGGCAGCAGGGCCAGCAACGCCGTCAGCACGAACATCGTGACGACGACGAGGGCATCGGCATTAGGCGCGGACTTGAACGGTTCCACTTGGTAAAGGAGCGAGAAGAGCCACAACCAGGACTGCCCAGGCGTATCGCCGGTTTCGTTCATGACGCCCCACTGATCCCCGGAGAGGTGTTGGCTGGCCGCAAGATCCGGGAAGTAGCCGCCGTCGCCCAAAAAGAGGAGGCCGCGCGTGTAGTCCATGTTGTAGAAGTTTCCACCGTTCTGCAGCACGCCGTCCAAACTGCCTTGGCGCGCCATCTCCATCAACGCTCCGGTCAGTGCAGGGACCGGGCCATAGTCGCCGTCGCCCACCTGGGCCGGGTCGTTATCCGGCGCAGCGGCAAGGGCGTCCGAATAGGCAGCTGCCCAGGCTGAGCGCTGCTGATCCGTGGCGGCCGTCCAGCTCGCCAGCTCTGCCGGCGGCGACGGCAGCGTCGCCAGCGGGGCGATCACGAAGTCATTGGCGGTATCAACCGGAAGGCGGACGCCGGAGAGGCTTTGAAAGTCCACGGGGCCGATGTTCTGCGTCGCGTCCGGGGTCGAGTTGTAGGGCGGCCCGTATCCGGCAGTATCGCTGGTGCCGGCAAGCTCTTTCGCGGCGGTGCCAACGAAATCCGCGGGGGCGGCCGTGGCCCACGTCTTGAGGCTGACGCTGGGCTCATCAGGGGACCCGAAGATGGCGGACACACCGAACACGAGCACGCCGACCACCACAACGCCGATGATCAGTTCTTTGATGAGGTCATATTCGCGGACGCTGCCCGTCCAGGGCCGGCCGGCAACGTCGTCCGCCTTCCGCCAGGAGGTACTGCTGCCCTTCCTCGTCACTGCACTGCACCCCCGAATTCAGCGCCCCCGGATTCTGTGCCCCCGGGTTCGGTGGCCTCAGGAGGTTCGGTGGCCACCGGACGGTTGTGAAGCAGCTGGGCGTCGGACTCCGCGGCATCCAGTGGAGGTGCAACGCCATGGACCCGGACCAGCAGGACGTGCAGGACCACCACAGCGCCCACGGCCAAGGGCAGCAGCGTGACGTGCCAGGTGAAGAGCTGACCGACGTTGGCCACATTGAACCAAGCGCCTACGCCGACCGCGTTCAGCGCATCCTTCGCTTCAAAGGCAATCCACTGCGAGTCGAAGTTCGTCTGGAGCAGATACCCGGTGAAGGCCGCCACGATGGAAACGACGAAGGAGATCACGCCGGTGATCCAGGTCAGGACCCGGCCCCCGCGCCAGGCCGCCATCCAGAATTTCAGCCACAGGTGCACCACCATAAAGATGAAGAAGAACTCCACGCTCCACAAATGCGTGCTGTTGACGAAACTCCCCAGCGAGGACACGTGATACCACTGGGGTCCGTTCAGTCCCAGCACAATCCCGGAAACGATGATCCACAGCAGGGACGCGATGGCCCCCATGCCGAATACGTATGCCCAGGATGCCACGAAGCTTGGCTGGTCCTCGGGCAAAAGTTTGTCCGGCGGAAGCTTCCTCAGGAGCCACCGGCGGGCCCTGCCGGTCAAGGTACGGGCGTCTGTTTCATCGACCTGCGCGCCGCGTCCCGGTGTTGCAGGGGCAGTCATTTCCGCCGCTTCCCTCCGGGAAAAGGCAGGACCAGGGCCAGGATGAACAAGATGATCATCACGACGATCACGATCAGATTTCCGGATTGGATGATGAAACCGTCCCAGCMAAAATATGTTCCATCACCAACCATGCCAACGCTTGCCACGAGCCATCCAGACATGAGCTGCTCGATTCTTTTTAGGATGCCGGTTCAACTCCACCACTGTCAGGTATCCGCAAACAGGGTCTTCTGCCCCGTCCAGGCGCCCTTCCGGGACCCGGTGTTGCTGTGCTGCGGTGGATTAGGCTGGATCAGTGACCCGCCTCATTCTTGCCTCCCAGTCCCCCGCCCGCACCAAGCTGCTCAGCCACGCCGGCATCGCCCACGAGGTCCTCGTCTCGGACGTCGACGAGGACGCCGTGCAGGCCCGCTACGGCGTGACGGATCCGCATGACACGGCTCTGTTGCTTGCCCGGGCCAAGGCAGAGGCCGTCGCCTCGCTGCCCGAGGCGGACGGCGCAATCGTGATCGGCTGCGACTCGGTCTTCGAGTTCGACGGCGAGGCCCACGGAAAGCCCTACACGGCCGACGTCGCCCGGGAGCGTATGCTCCGCATGAGCGGCAGCATGGGCGTCCTGCACACCGGCCACTGGCTCGTGGACTGCCGCGACACAGACACAGACTCAGAAGACGACGACGGCGACGTCACCGCGCGCGGCACCGGCGCCACCCTGGGCTCTGTGTCCTCGGCCGAGGTGCACTTCATGGAGATGAGCGCCGAGGAAATCGAAACCTACATCGCCACCGGCGAGCCGCTCCAGTGCGCCGGCTCCTTCACGATCGACGGCTACGGCGGGGCGTTCATCCGCAAGGTCGACGGCGATCCCCACACCGTCGTCGGGCTCTCCATCTCCACCCTGCGCGCCCTGCTCGGCCAGGCAAATGTGGGCATCACCGAGCTCTGGACCGGCGGGGCTGCGGACCCGGCGGACATCCGCGCCGAGTAACGACGGAATGCGTGGCGGAGTGAGCCAATTCGCCGCCCTTTGTGGCAAACCTACAAAGGAAGGGCCGTATACGCGCGGAATCCGCAAGTAATATCGGCGGAACCCTCAAAACCGCGCTAGGCTCCCTGAAGGAAAGAAGGAGACGCCTTGTCAGCAAATTCGGAGCAGTCCGCACCCACCGTGCCGGGATCAACGCAGTCATCTACAGCCGCGGGCATCCGCCGGCTGACCAAGGTGCTGATCGCCAACCGCGGAGAAATTGCGGTGCGCATCATCCGCGCCGCCCGCGATGAAGGCATCGCGTCGGTGGCTGTCTACGCGGACCCCGATCGCGACGCGCTGCACGCCCGGCTCGCTGACGAGGCCTACGCGCTCGGTGGCAACACCGCCGCGGAGTCCTACTTGGTGATGGACAAGATCATCGACGTCGCCCGCCAGTCCGGCGCGGACGCCATCCACCCCGGGTACGGGTTCCTGGCCGAGAACGCCGAGTTCGCCGCCAAGGTGATCGATGCCGGCATTACGTGGATCGGCCCCTCCCCCGAGGCGATCTCTGCCCTGGGCGACAAGGTCCAGGCCCGCCACATTGCCGAGAAGGTCGGCGCCCCGCAGGTCCCCGGCACCGCCGACCCGGTCGAATCCGCCGAGGAAATCCTCGACTTCGTGGACAAGTTCGGCCTGCCTGTCGCCATCAAGGCGGCCTTCGGCGGCGGCGGACGCGGCATCAAGGTGGCCCGCACCCGCGAAGAAATCCCCGAACTCTTCGAATCCGCCGTGCGCGAGGCCACCGCCGCCTTCGGCCGCGGCGAGTGCTTCATTGAGCGCTTCCTGGACGCCCCGCGCCACGTCGAGACCCAGTGCCTGGCCGACGCCCACGGCAACGTCGTGGTGGTCTCCACCCGCGACTGCTCGCTCCAGCGCAGGAACCAGAAACTCGTCGAGGAAGCCCCGGCCCCGTTCCTCACCGAGGAACAGAACCGCCGGCTCTACGAATCCTCCAAGGCCATCCTCAAGGAGGCGGGCTACCTCGGCGCAGGCACCTGCGAATTCCTCGTCGGCCAGGACGGCACCATCTCCTTCCTCGAGGTCAACACCCGCCTTCAGGTGGAGCACTGCGTCTCCGAGGAAGTCACCGGGATCGACCTCGTCCGCGAACAGTTCCGGCTGGCCCGCGGCGAGGAGCTCGGCTACGGCGACCCGGAAGTCCGCGGCCACTCGATCGAATTCCGCATCACCGGCGAGGACCCGGGCCGGAACTTCATGCCCGCACCCGGCACCATCACGGTACTGAAAAACCCCACCGGTCCCGGTATCCGCGTAGATTCCGGCGTGGAGCAGGGCGATGTCATCAGCGGCAACTTCGACTCCATGCTCTCCAAGCTGATCGTCACCGGCGCCACCCGCACCCAGGCCCTGCAGCGCTCCCGGCGGGCACTGGAGGAAATGGTGGTGGAGGGCATTCCCACCGTCATCCCGTTCGACCTCGCGGTGGTTTCCAATCCCGATTTCGCACCGGCCGAAGGCCCCTTCAAGGTCCACACCCGCTGGATCGAGACGGCCTTCGTCAATGACATTCCGGCCTGGACCCCGACCGGCACCGAGGCTGAAGCGGCCGACGCCGGCGACCGCCAGCGCGTCGTCGTCGAGGTCGGCGGCAAGCGCCTGGAAGTCGTGCTGCCGGCGTCGCTGGGCTCCGTCAGCAACGCCGCAGGCGCCAAGCCGGCCAAGGCCAAGAAGCGCTCCCGCGGTGGCGGCGCACCCGCGGCCGCGAGCGGCAACGCCCTGACCTCCCCCATGCAGGGGACCATCGTGAAGGTGGCCGTCGCCGAGGGTGACACGGTCGCCGAGGGCGATCTCGTCGTCGTGCTCGAGGCGATGAAGATGGAACAGCCGCTCACCGCCCACCGCGCCGGGATCGTCATCGGCCTCGCCGCAGCGGCCGGCGAGACCGTGTCCGCCGGCGCCATCATCGCCATGATCGAGGACGGCGCCGCAGAGTAAGCGGCACACGGTACGGCGACGGCGGACGGCCGGCGCCGCTGTCGGCCGCGGGCGCGCCTCTGGCGCGTCCGCGACCGGCCAGTAGAGACTTGGAGTGTGAAGCCATTCCTGCTCCTCGCCTCGCGCGGGGAAGACACCGCCGCCGAGGACGAATACCGCGCCTACCTTCGCTACTGCGGACTCCAGCCCGAGCAGCTCCACCGCATCCGGATGGAAGCCGCCCCGCTGCCCGCGCTTGAGTTGTCCGACTATTCGGGCGTCATTGTGGGCGGCAGTCCCTTTACTTCCAGCGATCCGGCCGAGCACAAGAGCGCCACCCAGCACCGGGTGGAGCGCGAACTCGCCGGGCTGCTGGACAGGATCGTGGCCGAGGACTTCCCGTTCCTCGGCGCCTGCTACGGCGTCGGCACCCTCGGCCTGCACCAGGGCGCCGTGATCGACCGGACGTACGGTGAAGGGCTCGGCGGCGTCACCATCAAATTGACGGCGGAGGGTCTGCAGGATCCCCTCCTGCGCGGGCTGCCGGAGAGCTTTACGGCGTTCACCGGCCATAAGGAAGCCTGCACGGTCCTGCCCTCCCATGCGGTGCTGCTGGCCAGCTCGGCCGCCTGCCCGGTGCACATGTTCCGGATCAAGTCCAACCTGTACGCCACGCAGTTCCACCCCGAGCTTGATGCTGAAGGGCTCGTCACCAGGATCGATATCTACCGCCATGCCGGCTACTTCCCGCCGGAATCGGCCGAAATGCTCATGGACGACGCCAGGCAGTTCACTGCGACAGAACCGATGAAGATCCTGCGGAACTTTGTGGAGCGCTACGCGAGCTGAGCCCCTCCAACGCAGAAGCCCGGCGTGTTCAATGAACACGCCGGGCTTCTTCTGTCAGGAAAGAGGGCCGGACGTCAGGCTACGTTGTTGGTGTAGTCGAGGTCCCGGGTTTCCTTGCTCACGAACAGGGCGATCAGCGTCAGCACCGCCATGGCGGCGAGGTAGACACCCACCAGCACGGTGCTGCCACCGGCCAGTTCCCAGAGCCAGACGGCGATGAACGGAGCCACGGCAGCGCCCAGGATGCTGGAGACGTTGTAGCTGATGGCGGAGCCGGTGTAGCGGACATTGCCCGGGAACAACTCCGGCAGGAGCGCACCCATGGGACCGAATGTCAGGCCCATGAGCGAGAAGCCGATGATCAGCAGCGCCATGGCACCGGCGAATCCGGCGCTGAACAGCGGAACGAACAGCAGGCCGAAGGCGAGGATGCCGAAGGTGACAACGATCAGCATCTTGCGGCGGCCGAACTTCTCGGCCAGCGGGCCGGAGACCAGCGTGAAGATACCGAAGAATACGACACCGGCGATCAGCATCCAGAGGAAATCGTTCCGGCTGTAGCCCAGGCCCGGGACGAACGCAGCGGCGGCGGCCTCGGTCATCGGCTTGCCGGCCTTTTCGGCGGCGGCCTTCGCCGTGTCCAGACTGGACGCCCGGGTGCCGTAGGTCAGCGTGAACGTGGTCATCAGGTAGAAGAGCACGTAGGTGGCGAGCATGATGAACGTGCCCAGGATCAGCGGGCGCCAGCTGGTCTTGAAGACCCGTGCCAGCGGCAGCTTGGCAACCTCGTTGGATTCGAGGACCTTGGTGAAGGCCGGGGTTTCGATCAGCTTGAGGCGCACGTAGAGACCGATGATGACCATGACGGCACTGAGCAGGAACGGGACCCGCCAGCCCCATTCCATGAAGGCTTCCGGTGTCAGGGTGTAGCTGAAGACCAGGAAGATCACGTTGGCGATGATGAAGCCGATCGGGGCTCCCAGCTGCGGGAACGTGCCGTAGATGGCGCGCTTGTTCGACGGGGCGTTTTCGGTGGCCAGCAGCGCCGCGCCACTCCATTCGCCGCCGAGGGCCAGGCCCTGGCAGAAGCGCAGGACCACGAGGAGCGCCGGGGCCAGGAAGGTCCAGCCCGTGACGCTCGCCGTCGGCAGGCATCCGATCAGGAAGGTGGCAATACCCATGGTCAGCAGGGAGGCCACCAGCGTGCCCTTGCGGCCGAACTTGTCACCGAAGTGGCCGAAGATGACCGAGCCGAGCGGGCGGGCGATGAACGCGACGCCGAACACAGCGAAGGATGCCAGCAGCTGGGTGGTCTCGTTCTGCCCGGGGAAGAAGAGCTTCGGGAAAACGAGCACGGCCGCGGTGGCGTAAACGTAGAAGTCATAGAACTCGACGGTGGTACCGATCAGGCTGGCGACAATCACGCGGCCGCGCGAATTCACCTGCTTGGTGGACCCATGCTCCGCGGAGGTGGCAGTGGATGACATGTAGTAACGCTTTCATGAAGACCGGTCGGATATTTCCCCAAGAGCCCGATGCCCGGGGCCGCCGGCTAGGGATTCGTATACGTCTGATAATAGTTCCCACCGTCCAGTCAATGGACAAATAGTCCGCTATTTGGACTCCGTGTCGTTGTCTCACGTGGTGGTCGTCACACCTATTCTCACACCGTCATAAAAGCCCCGATAGGCAAAAGTCACAGCGCGTTAATAAACCGCGTCCGTCCCGGAAACGCGGCGTCCCTACCTTTGAAGGACATCACCCCCCAAGGAGGTCTCCCAAGTGACTGCTGAACGCACCGCCGAAATCGGCACCGCAGAGGTCGGCGCCGCCAGTACCGGCGGCACCCTTACCCTCGACCATCGGCCCGGCCGCTGGATCGCCAACTGGGATGCGGAAAACAAGGAGCAGTGGGAGTCGGCCGGCCGCTCGATCGCCCGGCGCAACCTGAACTGGTCCATCTTCGCCGAGTTCCTGGGCTTCGTGGTCTGGCAACTGTGGTCGATCGTGGTGGTCCAGCTTCCCTCCGCCGGCTTCAAGTTCTCCACCAACGAGATCTTCTGGCTGATCTCCATGCCAAGCCTCGTCGGCGCCACGCTCCGGATCCCCTACACGTTCATGGTTCCCCGCTTCGGCGGCCGCAACTGGACCATCGTCTCCGCCCTGTTGCTGCTGATCCCCACGATCGGCCTGGGCCTGTGCGTCGCCAACCCGGCCACCCCGTTCGGCGTCATGCTGTTCGTGGCTGCGCTGGCCGGCTTCGGCGGCGGCAACTTCGCCAGCTCGATGGCGAACATCACTTTCTTCTACCCCGCACGGGAAAAGGGCTGGGCCCTGGGCCTGAATGCCGCCGGCGGAAACCTCGGTGCCGCCGTCGCACAGCTGGCCGTGCCGATCGCCATCACCCTGCTGGCAGCCGGCACCGTGAACCTGCCCGTCGCAGGGTTCATGTGGGTTCCGCTGATCCTGCTGGCGGCTTTCGGTGCCTGGAAGTACATGAACAATCTCACCAGCGCCAAGGGCGACGTGGCAGGTTCGCTGGCCGCGATCAAAGAGCCGCACCTGTGGATCATGGCGCTGCTGTACATCGGCACCTTCGGTTCCTTCATCGGCTTCGCCGGCGTCTTCCCCAAGCTCATTAAGGACTACTTCCCGGCATTTTCCTCGATCTCCGTCGGCACCGTGGCCCTGTCCCTGGCCTTCCTCGGCCCGCTGGTCGGGTCCCTGGCCCGCCCGTACGGCGGACGCATGGCGGACCGGATGGGCGGGGCCCGCATGACCGTCGCAGCCTTCGCCGCCATGGCCGTCATGACCCTCACCATGCTCTGGACCCTGCCGCTGAAGAACTTCTGGCTCTTCCTCTTCCTGTTCCTGCTCCTGTTCACCGCCAGCGGCTTCGGAAACGGCGCCACCTACCGCATGATCCCGATCATCTTCGCCACCTCCAGCCGGGCCGCCCGCTCCGGGGCCAGCACGCACACCACCCAGCGGCTCGCGTCCTCAGCCCTCGGCCTGATCTCGGCCATCGGCGCCTACGGCGGATTTATCATCCCCCAGGTCCTCAACGCCTCCAACACCGCCAGCGGTTCCTACACCTCGGCGTTCTACGGATTCGTGGGGGCCTACGTCCTGATGCTGGTGGTCTGCTGGTTCTGCTACATCCGCAACGCCAACCGAAATGCGATGGGACACGTCTAACATGACCAAAAGCGCCGACACGCACTGCCCTTACTGCGCTCTGCAGTGCGCCATGACGCTCACATCTCCAGCGGCTCTGACCCCGGCTGCCCGGCCGGGGTCAGAGCCCGTAGACGCTGCACCGGGCCCCGCCACTACCCCAACGTCCGCGCCGCTCCTGACAGTCGCCGGACGGGACTTCCCCACCAACCGCGGCGGCCTGTGCCGCAAGGGCTGGACCTCCGCCTCGTTACTGGACCACCCGGGCCGCGTCACGGAGCCCCTGCTGAAGGGCGCCGACGGCGTCCACCACCCGGTCAGCTGGGATGAGGCCCTCATGCGGATCGTCTCCGCCGTAAAACAGGCCCGCCTCGAGCACGGGGCTGACGCCGTCGGCGTGTTTGGCGGCGGCGGCCTCACCAATGAGAAGGCCTACCAGCTGGGCAAGTTCGCCAGGCTGGCTTTGGGCACCTCACGGATCGACTACAACGGGCGGTTCTGCATGTCCTCGGCAGCCGCGGCAGGCATGCGCGCCTTCGGCCTGGACCGCGGGCTCCCGTTCCCGCTCGCGGACCTCGACACCGCCAGCACCATCCTGATGCTCGGCTCCAACGTTGCCGAGACCATGCCGCCCTTCGTCCAGCACCTCCAGGGGGCCCGCGACGCCGGCGGCCTGATCGTCGTCGACCCGCGGCGCTCCGCCACCGCCGCCTTCACCTCCGACGGCGGCGGGCTGCACCTGCAGCCGCTGCCCGGCACCGACCTCGCCCTGCTCCTGGGTATCTCCCACGCGGTGATCCACGAGGGCCTCGCGGACGCGGGATACATCGCGGACCGGACCACGGGTTATGACGCCGCGGTCCGCAGCGTCGCCAGCTTCTGGCCCGAACGGGTCCAGTCGATCACCGGCGTCCCCGCCGGGCTGATCCGTGAAACCGCCCGGCGGCTGGCCGACGGCGCCGGCAAGGGCGGCAGCTACATCCTCACCGGCCGCGGCGTCGAACAGCACGTGGACGGCACTGACACCGCCACGGCCGCCATTAACCTCTCCCTCCTGCTGGGCCTGCCGGGCTCCGCGCGCAGCGGCTACGGCACGCTCACCGGCCAGGGCAACGGCCAGGGCGGCCGCGAACACGGCCAGAAGGCGGACCAGCTCCCCGGCTACCGGAAGATCACCGATCCCGCCGCCCGCGCCCACATGGCCAGGGTCTGGGGCGTGCCCGAACCCCTGATTCCCGGCCCCGGCCTTCCCGCCGTCGAACTCCTCAAGTCGCTGGGACAGCCCGACGGCGTCCGGTGCCTCTTCGTGCACGGCGCCAACGTGGCGGTGTCCGCCCCGGACGCGAATGCCGTGATCGCGGGCCTGCGCAGCCTGGACTTCCTGGTGGTGTGCGACTTCTTCCTCTCCGAGACCGCCGCCGAGGCGGACCTGGTCCTGCCGGTGACCCAGTGGGCCGAGGAGGAAGGAACCCTCACCAACCTCGAGGGCCGCGTGCTCCGCCGCCGCCGGGCCCTCACTCCCCCGCCCGGTGTCCGCAGCGAGCTGTGGATCATGACCCGGCTGGCCGAAATGCTGCACGCGCCCTCCACCTTCAGCGAGGATCCGGAAACGGTGTTCGAGGAGCTCCGGCTCGCGTCCTCCGGCGGCCTGGCCGACTACTCCGGGATCGACTACGCCATGCTGGACCGTGGCGAGGCCGCCTACTGGCCCTACCCCGCCGGGAGCGCGGGCACGCCGCGGCTCTTCCTGGACGCCTTTGCCCATGCGGGCGGCCGGGCCGTGTTCACGCCGGTGACGCCCCGACGTCGTTCTTCTTCTGCGGGCTTCGCGTCCGCGGCGGACCGCCGGGTGGACCAGCGGGCCGACCGAGCCGGCGACGATCGTCCCGGCACGCCGATGACCCTCATTACCGGCCGCCTGATGGAGCACTACCAGTCCGGCGCGCAGACCCGCCGGGTGGCCGCCCTGGCCGAAGCCCAACCGGAGGCGCGGCTCCAGCTCCACCCCGCCGCGGCTGCCGCCCAGGGCATCGCCGACGGCGACTACGTCTCGATTTCCAACGAACGCGGCGTGGTCAGCTGCCGTGCCGAGCTGAGCACGGATATCCGCCCGGAGACGGTGTTCCTGCCGTTCCACTTCCCGGAGCTCGAGAGCGCCAACCGGCTCACGGAGGCGGCCACGGACCCCATTTCCGGGATGCCCGAGTTCAAGACCAGCAAGGTGTGGATCAGCCCGGCAGCTTCCCCGGATGCCCTGGCCGGCAAGCACAGCGGCGTTTCGGCCCGCGTTCTTCAAGCAGAGGAGACCTCATGACTGAGCGGATTGTGGTGGTGGGCTTCGGGCCCGTCGCCGCGAGGCTGATCGACGAGCTGCTGCCGGCCGTGCGCAGCGGCATCGCACACCTGACCGTCGTCGGCGAAGAGTCGGAGGCGGCGTACAACCGCGTGCTGGTGGCGGATCTTGGCGTCAGCCGGACGACGCCGGCTGCTCTGGCCCTCGCGGACGCGGCGGCACTGGTGGCCGACGGCGTCGATGTCCGGCTGGGCGTCCGCGTCCGCCGCGTGGACCGCGCCCGGCAGCGGGTCTTGTTGAGCGACGGCACCTCCCCCGGTTACGAGCGGCTCGTCTTCGCCACCGGTTCACGGCCGGTCATCCCGAACCTGACCGGGCTCAACCCGGACCCGGCCGCGCCGGTGCTGCCGCCGGGCGTGACCGCCCTGCGCGATCTTCGCGACGCGTCCGTGCTGCATTCTGCCGTGGCGGGCGGAAAGCGCGTCGTGGTCCTGGGCGGCGGTGTGCTGGGCCTGGAGACGGCCCTCGCCGCGGCCGAGGAAGGCGCCACGGTGACCGTGGTGCACAATGGCCCGCATCCTTTGGGCCGGAACATCGACCGCGGCGGCGGCGCCGTGCTCGCGGCGTCCCTGCGGAACTGCGGCGTGCGGGTGGCCGGCAACGCCCGCTCGGTCGGCGTCGAACACAACGCGCCCGACGGCGGCTTCTCCGCCTTGTTGCTGGATGACGGCTCCGCGATCGACGGCGACCTCCTGGTCCTCTCCTGTGGTGTCCGGCCGCGGACCGAACTTGCGGAGGGCTGCGGGCTCTCCACCGGTGCCGGGATCCTGGTGGACCACAAGCTCCGCGCCCACCACGAGCCCCACATCTTCGCGATCGGCGACTGCGCCGAGGTCCGCTGCCCGGACCCCGAATGCGTTCAGTGCCGGACTGCGAGGGGTCCCTCCGGGCTGGTCGGCCCGGGCTGGCGGCAGGCCGAATGGCTCGCCGACTATCTGACCCTCCTGGCGTCCGGGGCTCCTGCCGAGGCGGAAGCCTTGCCGGCACTTCCGGCGGAACTCCCGGGCGTGATCGTGCTCAAGGCCCGCGGCATGAACCTGGCCGTCGCCGGGGATGTGTCCGCGGACCCGTGGGACGAGGACGCCTTGAGCGCCGGGGCCGTGAACGGCCGGGCCCGGCTGCAGATCGCCCAGTGGGCCGATCCCGAGCACGGCCGCTACGTCAAGATGACCACCCGCGCCGGCGTGCTGGAAGGCCTCGTGGCCGTGGGCATGCCGCGCACCTCGGCCGAGCTGGTGCAGCTCTTCGAACGCGGCGCGGAACTGCCGGCCGACCGGTCGCTGCTGCTGCGCCTGGACGGGCCGGACCAGGTCGCTTCCCCAGGTGCCGCCGACCCCGCCCGGACGGTCTGCCGGTGCGCCGGTGTCAGCGGCACGGCCATTGCCACTGCCGTGTCCGAGGGCTGCGGAACGGTGCCCGAGGTATCGGCGTCCACCCGCGCCGGCACGGGCTGCGGCGGCTGCCACGAGGACATCAAGGGCATCATCGAGGCCCACTTTCAGGGGGCGGCTGCCTGAGTACTAACCCGCTGGGTTATCGAAGTTCCTCTGCCACTGGGCATGCTCGAGGCCCGCTTCCAACCGGCGGTCCGCAGTCCACCTAGGCAGATATTCGAGCGCTGGTATCTCGCGGGCAGGCTTGGAGCTGTGCGTGGGCTCAGGCCGGGTCTGCACAGGCTTGGGTCTGGGGCGGGTCTGGACCTGCTTGGCCACAGGCCGGGTCTGGACGGGCTTCCGGGGGTAGCTCGACCGTGTGTCGGCTGTGTGGTGCCTCTTCCAGGCCACAAGCGCCCAGATGAAGAGTCCTGTCAGGGTGAGTTGCCAATAAGTGACCAGTATCCCGATGACGACCAAGATTAGAAATAGGGCGGGGATCCACATGGCGACATTATGCCTTTGCTTGACGCCAGGAGGTAGAGGCCTTACTCCCGTGGTTTAAGCACGGCGGCGCGCAAGGAAGACCCGCGCACCCGAAGAGAACTCCAAGCTGGACCGGCCATCATCCAAAAGAGCCCCGACCAACCGTGAGGGCTCTGGCCAACTCCGCTCCGCTAAGGCTAAGCGGCCTTTCCAAACCACACAGGAATGAACACATACCGGGAAGCCCCGACATCCTTCGGACGCAGCTCACTGCGTGACCCAGACGCGCCACGGGTTCGGCCTTGCCGCTGGTTCTTCTAAGGCCAGTTCGCTTGATGCAGTTCGTTCTCGCCCGATCCTGCGGGAGCCCTGGTGCTGCCAGCCGGGCTGGCCTATCTCCGCAGATAAGTAGCGAACACCTCATAGGCGCGTAGTCGATACCTGCGTTGGAGCCGGAGGGCTGCGGTAGCATGCAAGGGCTTTGCAGTCAGGGACTCGTCCCGTATGTCTGGGGGGACTTTTGCAAGCTACAAAGGAGGACCTTAATGAAACGCTGGCTCGCACCCATCACCATCGCAGTCGCCGCCGCACTCTCCGCAAGTGCCGGCCCGGCTGTTGCCGCCGCCACTCCCGTTCCGGTGGACCAAACACCTTTCACGATCGCCTGTCCGACGTTCGATCTCCAGGCTCAGCTCTCGGGCAAGGCAGGGACTGTCGTCCTGCCGGGAGACCGGGTCGCCTTAACCGGCCCCAATTTGAGGATTACCCTCACGGGGCCCGCTCCTGCTCTGAAAACGGTGACCTACGTCATTACCGGGGTGACCCACGTCACGACCCTGCAGGACGGCAGCTTTGACGTCACCGCCACAGGGAGGAACACCATTATCGTTCCAGACGCGAACGGGCACCCCGCGGGGCTGTTCCTCACTACGGGCACCATGCACTGGACGCTCAATCCTGACTTCAGCGAAAGGACGTTGTTCTCCGGAAAGGGCACCGTAACCGACGTCTGCAGCTTGCTGGCGCCGTAACCCCCGACAACACAGGGCGCCCCCGGCAGTTGCCGGGGGCGCTTTTGCCTTCAAATCGGCCAGTCCGGAGTTCAGGGCACTTAGCAACTCCAACCGCCCCGAAGCGGGCCTTTCTCCCCTTGGCACGTCCGAGGGGTGGGGATGCAATGAACGTAGGTTCCGTTCATCCGCAGGAGGCATCCCATGAACGTCCCGGTCATTTTGGCGCTCGGCGCGATCATTGTGTTCGCGGTCGTGATGGGTGTTGTCATGTCCCGTGAAAAGGATCCGCAACGGCGGGCCGCCGCGCTGACGCGCACCGGCGCGGCCGTCATGGCGGCGTTCACCGTCATCGGGGGAATCTACATCGGCGGCTTCGCGATGCAGGACCCGGGCGGAACAACCGGAACGCTGATCACGCTCGCCTGGGTGGTGCCGATGCTCATCCTCGCGGTCTCGGCCTGGTTCTGGCCGGCGGCAACCGCTCCCCTGCTGCTCGCGCTCGCCTCGGCCTTCATTGCTGCGTGCGTGTGGCTCGCCTTCGACCCCGCCGCCCTGAGCGCCTTCCTCAACGACAACGGCCCCCTCATCGCCGTCAGCGTTCTCGCGCTGGCGTTCCCGGCCGCAATCCTTGGCCTGAAAGTTACCGCACTGGCCGGCTGGCTGTTGGTGGGCTTGGGGGTGTTGCCGCTGTTGATCACGATCATCGGAAGGTCGGGTGCGGTCGGATCGCTGATCGCCGCCAGCTTGGTTCCCCTGGCCTGCGGGATCGCCTATCTGCTGTCCGTCCGGATGGCGAGGGCGGGTTCGACGTCGGGAACCATCCACCCGGCGGCCGCCTAAGAAGGCTGCCGCACCGCCGCCAAACCCGGCCGCGTAACGCAAATCGGGCCGCGGGCAAACGGCGGGTAGCATCGGGGCCATGAGCGCCGACGACGACGACATCACCGAAGAACTGCTGGCCGACGCCGGGAAGCTGACAGGGTTGAGCCTGGAACTGCTTGGGCTCGACCCCCACCCGGACGACATGACGGCCGAGCAGCGGCTCCAGTTTGATCCCGAGGACCTGGCCGAGATGGCCTCCGTCTCCTCCGAAGACCGGCGCAAAGCCGTGGGCCAGACCCGTCTGCTGGCCGGACTACTGTGGAACTCGTCCAGCATTCTGGTCGACCAGTTGTTCCGCGATCTCGGAACGCTCAGCACGCTGGATGTTCTCACGCCGGCCGACATTGCCGGCACCTCCGTCCTGTCCTCGCTGCCGCCACAGTTCGCCGCCAGCTACGACGCGAAGTTCACCCAGAAGTTCATCGTGGTCGCGGCCGACGTCACCGCGTCGCTGGTCCGGGGCTGGACCGCCCCCGGCTGCCTTGCAGCGGAACTAGCCGTCCGCTGCCTGCTCGATCAGGCGGAAATCACGGAGGACATCTACGAACTGGACCTTCCGGAGGACTGGCGGGCCGACGTCGAGGAAGTCCTGTTGGAGGATGCCGACAGTGACGCGCTGTACTCCGACAACCTTGACGTTCTCGAGGACGACGCCGCAAGTCTGGATTTCGAGCAGTGGTTCAAACCCTTCACCCCTGGCGACACGGTTCCGCCGTACGCCTACTCCTGAGCTCTACGGCTGGGCCGGCGGCTCGGCGAACCGGGCCAGGAAGTCCTCCGTGAAGCGCCGGACTCCGTCCCACTCGGTGTACACGTAGTCACGGGATGTGTCCGTGTCGAGGGATCCTTTGTCCTTGGCGATCTTCTTCATGACGTGCTTCTTGATGAACCCGTAGTGGGTATAGAGCAGGGCGCCGGCGAACAGTCCGACGTGCGCGGGCCGCCACCCCGTGTCCTGCTCGAACTTCTCCACGTAGCCCTCCGCGGTCTGCTCGTCCCCCTGCGCGGCCATGCTCACTGAGACGAGGGCGGAAGGCAAACGCTCGAGCTCACCGCGGTTCTTCTTCACGAAGTCCGTGACGTACCCCTCGTGCTTTCCCACGTGCACGGAGGCCGCCACGATCACGCCGTCGTAGCCGCCCGGAAGGGTATCTCCGGAAAGTTTGAGGTCCGCCGTCTCTGCTTCGTGCCCGAGCGCCCGGATCACGTCGCCGATGTAATCCGCGATTTTTGCTGTTTGTCCTTCAACGGTTCCGTAGGGGACATAGATTTTGGCCATGTGCCAAGTTGACCTCGCCCGGCTGTGACGCACTACGGCCGAAGGTCCCGCGGGCGGCAACGCACGGCCCTCTTGACGCCCGCACTCTTGACGGCGGCGGCCTACCGACATGAGATGGACGAAGGCCCGGTCCGGTTCTGATTCGACCGGCCGGTACACAAGTAGAACCCTCGATGAAAGGACGCAACATGTCCCTGCTCGACTCCGCCCTCTGGGACGGCAGGATCTACCTCAGCGGCTGGCGGCCCGGGCGCGGCGGGACCGGTGACGCCGTCGAACCAGCGACCGGAGAAACGCTGGGCCGCTATGGTGTGGCCTCCGTGGAGGATGTCCGCGAAGCCGCCGCGGTGGCCGCGAAAGCGCAGAAGGAGTGGGCCGCCCGCAACCCGGAAGACCGCGCCGCCGTGCTCCGCCGCGCGGGACAACTCTGGGAGGAACACTCGGCGGAAATCCAGGCCTGGATCGTCCGCGAATCCGGCGGCATCCCGCCCAAAGCGGGGCTGGAAACCCACATCGCGGCCAACGAATGCTACGACGCCTCCGCCCTGCCCTCACTCCCGGCTGGCGACGTGCTGACCTCAAACGAGAGCCGCTGGTCCTTCGCCCGGCGCCGGCCCGTCGGCGTCGTTTCGGTGATTGCACCCTTCAACTTCCCGCTGATCCTCTCCATCCGCGCAGTCGCCCCGGCGCTGGCCCTTGGCAACGCCGTCCTGCTCAAACCGGACCCGCGCACTGCGGTCTGTGGCGGCGTCACCTTGGTCCGGGTGTTCGAGGAGGCGGGTCTTCCGCCCGGCCTGCTCTCCCTGCTGCCCGGCGGCGCCGAGATCGGCTCGGCCGTCGTAGAGGCACCGGAGGTCAGCGTCATCGCCTTCACGGGGTCGACGGCGGCAGGGCGCAAAGTGGGCGAGGCGGCCGGCCGGCTGCTCAAGCGTGCCCACCTGGAACTCGGTGGGAACAACGCATTGATCGTGCTGCCCGGCGTCGACCTCCCCAAAGCTGTCTCCGCCGCCGCGTTTGGCTCGTTCATGCACCAGGGTCAGATCTGCATGGCGTCCGGCCGGCATATCGTGCACGAGGACATCTACGAGGACTACGTCAGCGCCCTGGCGGAAAAGGCCCGCCATCTACCGGTAGGCGACCCGAAAAGCGGAACAGTGGCGCTGGGCCCGGTGATCGACGAGAAGCAGCTCCACCGGGTGGAGACGATCGTTCAGGACGCGGTGCAGGGCGGCGCGCGCCTGGCCGCCGGCGGCAGCCATGACGGCCGGTTCTACCAGCCCACCGTGCTCGCGGACCACGACCTCGCCAGCCCGGCGTGGAAGGACGAGATCTTCGGCCCCGTCGCCCCGGTGATGAAGTTCTCCACCGTGGACGAGGCCGTTGCCCTGGCCAACGACAATGAATACGGGCTTTCGATAGGAATCCTCGGCGACGTCGGGATGGCCATGACGATCGCCGACCGGCTCGACTCCGGAAAGATCCATATCAACGAACAGACGGTGTCCGACGAGGCCAACTCGCCCTTTGGCGGGGTCAAGAACTCGGGCAACGGCTCGCGGATCGGCGGCCATCACGCCAACATCGAATCCTTCACGGAAATCCAGTGGCTGACCGTGCGGCCGGACATCGCGCCGTACCCGTTTTAGGCCGGGTAAATGCGGGAGTTCCCCGTACTTAGGGCTCGAACAAGACCGAGCCGGTCATGAAGATACCGCGCTGCGGGACCCAGAATTCCCCGAGCCGGTCCTGGACCGGCAATGCCGACGTCTGTCCCAGGCTGTGCCCCTGCAGCTGCGCTTTGCTTTCGCGGACAAACCACATCTGACGCGGACGCGCCAAGAACGTTTGGCCGTTGGGCGCCGCGCCCGTCAGCCCGAGGTGCCCCGCCCCCAGCACCGGGCCGGCAACGGCCCCCATGGCGCGCAGGAACGTCCGGCTGCGCCACAGCCGCTCCGGAACGGCGCCGGACACCGCGGACATAAGCCGGGTCATCGGCGTCGCCGCCAGCGTCAAATCCCAGCTCAGGTCCACGCCGGCTCCGACTTCCACGCTAAGGGAATAGCCGTCACGCCACCGGATGGAAACCCGGCTAGTGGACGCCGAGCCGATGGCGCTGCCGAAGTAGCGGGGGCAGGAGGTCCCGGGGTCGGTGGTGCTGTGAATCGCCCAGACGCCGGCAGGGTCGCGGATCCAGACCGAAATGTAGCCAGGGCCGACGGACGATGCCGGAAAATGCCGAAAGGCCAGGACGTAGCCGGAGCTGAACGGAACGCCCATGACGGCGTAGCCGGCAAAGCGTTCCTCTGGACCGGGGGGCAGCGCACAGTTCTGTTTCATCGGCTCAACAAGCGAGCGGGGACTCTGCATGGCTCCGGCCTCCGGTTTTGCTACATGTGAACTGTTACATGTGGACGTGGAGCCGCCGGGCCGCTTCGGAGATGGAGCCGCTCAGGGACGGGTACACGGTGAAGGTGCTGGCGATGTCGTCGACGTGCAGCTTCTGGGTCACGGCGATCGAGATCGCGAAGATGAGCTCGGAGGCGTTCGGGCCCACCACCACCCCGCCGATCACGGTGCCGGAGCCCTTGCGGGCGAAGATCTTGATGAAACCGTCGCGGTGGTTGCGCATCTTGGCGCGCGCGTTGCTGCGCAGGGACAGTTTGATGACGTCGGCCTGGTACTTGCCCGAATCAATCTCGGCCTCGGAGACGCCCACGTTCGCAATCTCGGGCGAGGTGAAGATGTTGGACGCCACCTGGTGCAGTTTAAGGGGCATGACACTGTCGCCCAGGAAGTGCGCGATCGCGATCCGGCCCTGCATCGCGGCGACGGAGGCGAGCGCCAGCACGCCGGTGCAGTCGCCCGCGGCGTAGATGTTCGGCGCAGTCGTGCGCGAGACGCCGTCGACCTTGATGTGGCCGCTCTCGGTCAGCGCGACGCCGGCTTCCTCCAGGCCGATGCCGGCCGTGTTGGGGATGGAGCCGACGCAGACCAGGCAGTGGCTGCCGGTCACCTTCGAACCGTCGCCGAGGGTGACCACGACGCCGTCGTCCGTGCGCTCGACCGTCTCGGCGCGGGCGCGGGAGAGGACCTTGAGCCCGCGGCGTTCGAAGACGCCCTCGAGGACCTCGGCGGCGTCGGTGTCCGAGCCCGGCAGCACGCGGTCGCGGCTGGAAATCAGGGTGACCTTGGAACCCAGRCCGTTGTAGGCCGAGGCGAACTCTGCGCCCGTGACGCCGGAACCCACCACGATCAGCTCTTCGGGGAGCACGTCCATGTTGTAGATCTGGGCCCAGTTGAGGATGCGCTCACCGTCCGGGCGGGCCGTGGGCAGCTCGCGCGGGTGGGCGCCGACCGCCAGCAGGATGGTGTCTGCCTCCACCGTCTCGGTGCCGTTGGCGGTGAGGACCTCGATGGTGTGGTTGTCCAGCAGCCTGCCGGAGCCGATCAGGATGCGGACGTTCTGGTGTTCCAGCCCGACTTGGATGTCCTCCGACTGCTTCCGCGCCAGCCGCAGCAGGCGGTCGTTGATGTGCTTGAGGTCCGCGCGCATCGTAGGGGTGCAGTCGCCGCCGTCGAGGTCGAATTTAACCCCGAGCTCGCCGGCCTCGCCGACGCGGGTCATCAGATCGGCCGTCGCGATCAGGGTTTTGGACGGTACGACGTCGGTCAGCACCGCCGAGCCGCCGAGGCCCGCACGCTCGATAATGGTGACCTGCGCCCCCAGCGAGGCGGCGACCATGGCGGCCTCGTAGCCGCCAGGCCCTCCGCCGAGAATTGCGATGCGGGGTGAGCTGAAGTCAGGATGCGTAGTCACAATCAACCATTGTCCACCATCTGAACCGGAGCCACCAAGAATCCGGGCCGCGCGCGGGTCCGGCCGTGCATGCTGGGCAGCGGGCCCCGGCCGCGATAACTTGTACCGGTGAGTACAACAGAATTCCTGAACACGGACCCTTTCGACGCCGCCCGCGCCGCCGCCGACTACATCGCCGCAGAGACGGGCGTCGACTCCCATGACGTCGCGCTGGTCCTCGGTTCGGGCTGGGGCGACGCCGCCGAGCTCATCGGCGAGACCACCGCCACCTTGTCCGCCGCCGAAATCCCCGGCTTCTCCGCACCGTCCGTGGTGGGGCACGTGGGGACCATCCGCTCGGTCCTGACCAAAGAGGGCAAGCGGGCCCTGGTCCTGGGCGCACGCACGCACTACTACGAGGGCAAGGGCGTCCGCGCCGTGGTGCACGGCGTGCGCACCGCCGCCGCGGCCGGCTGTAAGACCCTCGTGCTGACCAACGGCTGCGGCGGGCTCAACGAGAACTGGACGCCCGGCACGCCGGTGCTCATCAGCGACCACATCAACCTCACCGCCACTTCTCCGCTGGAAGGGGCAACGTTCGTGGACCTGACGGACCTGTACTCCTCCCGGATCCGCGGGCTGGCCCGCGAGGTGGACCCGTCGCTGGACGAGGGCGTCTACGCCCAGTTCACCGGCCCGCACTATGAGACGCCCGCCGAGGTGCAGTACGCCAAGCGGATCGGCGCCGACCTGGTGGGCATGTCCACGGCGCTTGAGGCGATCGCCGGCCGTCACGCCGGCATGGAGGTCTTCGGCATCTCGCTGGTGACCAACCTCGCCGCCGGGATCAGCCCCGTGCCGCTCAGCCACGGGGAAGTCCTTGAGGCCGGCGAGGCCGCCGGCCCGCGGATTTCCAAGCTGCTGGCAGACACCATCGCCAAGCTCTGATCCTGGTTCTGGGCTAGGCCCCGCAACAGGTCCTGGGCCACCCGGCTGCGGTTATTCCGCAGCCAGGTAGTCCAGGACCTTTGCCTTGTCCGCCGGGAACCGCCGCTCCATCGAGTCCGCGATCCCGGCGATGCTCTGGCGCGCCAGGGCCTGCCGCCAGGCGAGTTCGGCCTGGCGCATGGTCTGGGAAATCAGGCACGTCCGCGCGAAGTTCTCCTGCCGGTCCGGTTCCGGAACATTTCCGAGGATCGCCTCGCATCGGAACGCCGGGTCCTGGCCCTCGAGCGCCAGCACGATGTCCAGCACGGTGATGTTCTCGGGCCGGCGCGCCAAGAGAAAGCCGCCGCGGGGACCCGACACCGAGTCCAGGACGCCGGCCCGGACCAGCGACTGAAACTGCTTGTTGAGATAGGCCGCCGGGAGTTTGTAGAACTCCGCCAGCCGGGCGCTGTTCACCGGCTCACCGGGCGGTGTCCATGCCATGTTGACGCAACTGTGCACGGCCCACTCGACACCACGGCCCATCTTCATATTCCAGACGTTACGTGTCCGGAAATTTGGGTGTCAAGGTCCCGCGAAAAGCCTCGAGATGGAACTGAAACCCGAACTCTCGATTGTCTGGCCAGGAATCGCCCACGATTGGCGATAGTTTGGTTCCATGACGTCTTCTGATGCCGAACTCGCCCGCCTCCTGAGCGATGCCCGCGATTGGGCAAGCCAGGACCCGGACCCCGCCACCGCCGCCGCCCTCTCCGAACTGGTCCGCCTCACCGACGGGGGCGTCGCCGCGGCCCGCCAGGAACTGGCCGACAGCTTCAGCGGCACCCTGCAGTTCGGCACCGCTGGACTGCGGGCAGCCCTCGGCCCGGGTCCGAACCGGATGAACCGCGTGGTGGTCCGCCGCGCCGCCGCCGGCTTCACCGCCTTCCTCACCAACGCGGTCGGGCAAGCCTCCCCCGGCACCCGGCCGCGCGCCGTCGTCGGTTATGACGCCCGTTACAACTCCGACATTTTCGCCGAGGAAACCGCGGCGATCCTCACCGCGGCGGGGATTGACACCTTCCTGATGCCGTCCGCGCTGCCCACCCCGCTGCTCGCCTACGCGGTGCGGGCGCTGGACTGCGACGGCGGCGTCATGGTTACCGCCAGCCACAACCCGCCGCAGGACAACGGCTACAAGGTGTACCTCGGCCGTCACGCGGTGGAGGAAAGCGGCCGCGGCGCCCAGATCGTGGCACCCTACGACGCCCTGATAGCGGCGAAGATCGACGCCGTCGGCGCCCTGGACTCCATCGTCCTGGCCGCGGACGGGTGGACCGTGCTGGAGCCCTCGATCGCCGCCGACTACCAGCGCGCCGTCGCGGCCCTGGCAGTCCCTGAGCACTTCCCGGCCCGCGGGCTCAAGATCGTCCTGACGCCCATGCACGGGGTGGGCGGGGAAACGGCCGTGGCGGTGCTGAACGCCGCCGGATTCGACGACGTCACGCTCGTCACCGAACAGGCGCAGCCGGATCCGGACTTCCCCACGGTGAACTTCCCGAACCCGGAGGAGCCCGGGGCGCTGGATCTTGCCCTCGAGGCGGCGACGCGCGAGGACGCCGACATAGTGATCGCCAACGATCCCGACGCCGACCGGGCAGCGGTGGCGGCGAAGGATCCTGATACCGGCGCGTGGCGCATGCTGCGCGGCGACGAGGTAGGCGCATTGCTCGGTGCCCACGTCGTGGCGCGGCAGGCCGCCAGTGGCGAAGCACCGGCCGGCGTGTTCGCCAACTCGATCGTGTCCTCCCGGCTGCTGGCGCGGATCGCGGCCGCGGCAGGTTACGCGCACGAGGAAACCCTGACCGGTTTCAAGTGGATTGCCCGGGTGCCGGGGCTGGTCTTCGGCTACGAGGAGGCGCTGGGCTACTGTGTTGCTCCGTCGCTGGTGCGCGACAAGGACGGCATTTCGGCCGCGGTCCTCATTGCCGAACTCGCGGCGGCCGCAAAGGCCGAGGGCAAGACGATCTTTGACACCCTGGACGAGCTGTACCTGGTGCACGGGCTGCACGCGAGCGACCAGCTCAGCATCCGGGTGGCGGACCTCGGCCTGCTGGACGCGATGATGAACCGGCTGCGCGTGAACCCGCCGGAATCGTTCGGCGGCTCCGGCGTCGAGGCCGTCAAGGACCTTGCCGAGGGCAGCGAACTCCTCCCGCCCACCGAGGGCCTGCTGTACCTGACCCGGGACCTCAGCCGTGTGATCATCCGTCCCAGCGGCACGGAACCGAAGCTCAAGTGCTACCTGGAAGTCATCCGCAGTGTCGGCTCGGCCGCCGAGCTTCCGGCAGCCCGGGACGAGGCCCGCACGGCCCTGGACGGCGTCCTTGCGGACGTCCGCGAGGCACTGGGCCTCTAGAGCTGCACCTCAATGTACCCGCCCACAATCCGGGTACCGAAGGTGGCGAGGCGGAGTTCCGGGCCGCCGAGGCATTCTCCCGTGCCGAGGTCGTAGACCTCCTTGTGCAACGGCGATGCCACCGTGGGCCGGTCCCCGCGGGATCCGGTGATGCCGCGTGCCATGACGTTCGCCCCGGTGGCCGGGTCCTCCTGCGCGACGGCGAAAACCTCACCGGACAGGGTGCGGAACACGGCCACCTGGCGGCCCGCAATCAGTGCCGCCTCGCCCCAGGCGGGTTCCAGGTCCGCCACGGCGCACACCCGGTGCCAGCCGGCTGCGGCTCCAGTAATTTGGTCCTCAACGTCGTGTACGGCGGTTTCAAGTACGGCGGTCATCCCGGCCCCTCTCTGATACATCCCTTACGGGCTCAACCGCTGCTGCGGCCACATCTTCAAGCTAGGCGCGCGGTGTTTCATCCGGACGCTCCGGATGTGTCCGGCGCGTAAAAGAGAGCTCACACGGCGGGAAATGCATTCGTGATGCAGAAGTTAAGATCACGAAACATAAGGGAAACTGAAGCGAAATTCCGGTTGCCTAGTCTGGGACGACAAGCTGCAGAGCACCGTCTGCGGCCCATGCGAAAGGCCCACCGTGACCGGACACCCCTCAAGCCACCCGAACCAGGGCGCAACCAGCGCCGCCCCGCGCCGTATTGTGGTGGCTGGCGGCGGCCCCGCAGCGCACCGTTTCGCCGATGCCATGCACGCCCGCGGACTCGATGGCTGGCACGTTACCGTCCTCACCGAGGAAGCCCACCTCCCCTATGACCGCGTCGCGCTGAGCAAGGCACTCACCGACAGCGACGTCGACCTCACCCTGGGCAGCGCTTCCATGTGGGACCACACGGCCCTGAACCTCAAGACCGGCGAGCGCGTCACCAGCATCGACGCGGCCGGCAAGACCGTCCAGACCGCGGCGGGAACCGTCTATCCGTATGACGAGCTGGTGGTCGCGACGGGCTCGGACGCTGCCCGCCTGCCCATCCCGGGCGCCGAACTCACCCATGTGTACCGCACCCTTGAGGACGTCTGGTCCATCAACAAGGCCATCGCGGACCTCACCGCGAAGCTGGGCCGGAAGGTCAACGCGGTCACCATCGGCGGCGGTCTGCTGGGCCTGGAATCAGCCGCCGGCACCGAACAGCTCGGCGCCACCCCGATCGTCATCAACGGCTCGCCGTGGCTCATGAACACCCAGCTGGACGAGGGTGCCGGGCAGGCCCTCGGCCGGCTGATCGAGGCCAAGGGCTTCACTGTCCACGGCGGGGTGTTCCCCTCCGAGGTCCTCTCCGACGACGACGGCCAGGTCACCGGCGTCCTCATGGCCGACGGCCGGATCATCGACGCCGACATCGTGATCGTCGCGATCGGCGTGCGGCCCCGCGACGAGCTGTTCCGGGCCGCAGAGGGCGCACCGCAGCAGTTCCAGCTCGGCCAGCGCGGCGGCGTCGTCATCTCCGACGACTGCTCCACGGAGGTTCCCGGCATCTGGGCGATCGGCGAGGTCGCCAACTTCGGCGGCATGTGCCTGGGCCTCGTGGCCCCGGCCAACACGATGGCCGAAATCGTCGCGGACCGGCTGCACGGCGGCGACGCGACCTTCCCCGGCTTCGACACCGCCACCAAGCTCAAGCTCTCCGGCGTCGACGTCGCCAGCTTCGGTGACGCCTTCGCCCGCACCGAACACGCGCTCGAGATCGTCTACGCCGACCCCGCCCGCGGCGTCTACCAGAAGATCGTCACCACCGACGATGCCAAGACCCTGCTCGGCGGCATCTTCGTCGGCGACGCCTCGCCCTACACCTCCCTGCGCCCCATGCTGGGCCGCGAACTGGCCGCCGAACCCGGCGCCTACCTCACCGCGGCCGGCGGCGGCGACGCCGGGGACGAAGTCTTGGAGATCCAACTGCCGGATGACGCCATCCTGTGTTCCTGCAACAACGTCTCGGCCGGAACCATCCGTGACACCGTCAACGGCTGCGGTGCCTGCGACGGCAACGCGCCGGTCCGGGAACTCGGCGAGCTCAAGGGCTGCACCCGCGCCGGCACCAGCTGCGGTTCCTGCGTGCCGATGCTCAAGAAGCTGCTCGAAACCGAACTGACCAAGTCCGGCGTCGAGGTCTCCAAGGCCCTGTGCGAACACATCGAGCTCTCCCGCCAGGAACTCTTCGACGCCATCCGGGTCCTGGAGCTGACCTCCTTTGAGGAGATCATGGCCAAATACGGCACCGGCGCCGGCTGCGACATCTGCAAGCCGACCATCGCCAACATCCTCGCCAGCCAGAACAGCGCCTACGTCCTGGACGCCGGCCGCGGCACCCTGCAGGACACCAACGACCGTGCCCTGGCCAACATGCAGAAGGACGGCACCTACTCGGTGGTCCCGCGGATCGCCGGCGGCGAGATCACCCCGAAGAAACTCGGTGTGATCGCCGCTGTCGCCGAGCAGTACGGCCTCTACACCAAGATCACCGGCGGGCAGCGGATCGACATGTTCGGCGCCCGGCTGGAGCAGCTGCCCGAAATCTGGAAGGTCCTGGTCGATGCCGGCTTCGAATCCGGCCAGGCCTACGGCAAGAGCCTGCGCACGGTGAAGTCCTGCGTCGGCTCCACCTGGTGCCGCTTCGGGGTCCAGGATTCGGTGGCCATGGCCATCGCGCTCGAGTTGCGCTACCGCGGCCTCCGCAGCCCGCACAAGCTGAAGATGGGCGTCTCCGGCTGCGCCCGCGAATGTGCGGAGGCCCGGGGCAAGGACGTCGGCGTCATCGCCACCGCCGACGGCTGGAACCTGTACGTCGGCGGCAACGGCGGCGCCACCCCGGCGCACGCCCAACTGCTGGCCAAGGACCTCGACGACGAAACCCTGATCAGGTACATCGACCGCTACTTCATGTACTACATCCGCACGGCCGACCGGCTGCAGCGCACCGCGCGCTGGCAGGAAGAGCTCGACGGCGGCATCAAGCACGTCGAGGACGTGGTGGTGCACGACACCCTGGGCATTGCCGCGGACCTCGACGCCGCCATGGCCAAGCACGTTGACACCTACGTCGACGAATGGGCCGACACCCTGAAGGATCCCGAGCGCCTCCGCCGCTTCCGCTCCTTCGTCAACGCCCCGGACCAGAAAGACGATTCGATCACCTTCGTCTCCGACGAGCGCGGCCAGATGCGCCCCGCGACAGCGGAGGAGAAGGCGCGGGCCGGGCAGCAGCCGGTCCTGATCGGGGCTTCCATTCCGGTCCGATCCACCACCCCGGGACTGCCTGACGAGAACGAGGTATAGCCATGCAGCTCACCATTGACCTCACTGGACGCGAAGTCCTGGTCACGGGCGCGGACCACGCCGCCCGTCAGGCCGTACGGCGCTATGAGGCGGCCGGCGCCGTCGTGTTCCGCCTCAACACCCCGCAGGGCGCCGGCATTGACGGCCCGCTGCCCGAGCGCCCGTTCCTGGTCGCCGCGGTCGACGACGGCCAGCCGGGCTGGGAGGCCCTCCTGGACCGGTGCCGCGCCACTGGCATCCCGGTCGCGGCCGAGCCCCCGGCCGGCCCGGCGGGCCACGTCACGTTAGTCGGCGGCGGACCCGGGACCACCGAGCTGCTCACGGTCGCCGCCGTCGCCGCGCTGCGCGATGCCGACGTCGTCTTCTACGACCGGCTCGCCCCGTACCAGGACCTGCCGTCCCTGACCTCGGCAGAGCTCGTGGATGTGGGCAAGAAGCCCGGCCACCACAAGGTCAGCCAGGCCGACATCGAAAAGCTCATGGTGGAAAGCGCGCTGGCCGGCAACAACGTGGTCCGCCTCAAGGGCGGGGACCCCTATGTGTTTGGCCGCGGCGGCGAGGAAGTCGCGTCCTGCGTCGCGGCCGGGGTTCCGGTCCGCGTCATCTCCGGCGTCACCAGCGCCATCTCGGTTCCGGCCGCCGCCGGCATCCCGGTCACGCACCGCGACGTCAGCCACATGTTCACCGTGGTCTCCGGCCATGCCCCGCTGACCGAGAACGAACTGACGCACCTCGCCGGGCTCGGTGGAACCATTGTGGTCCTGATGGGCATCGGCACCCTGCACCACCTCGCGGCCGGACTCCGCCGGGCCGGAATGCGGGCCGACATGCCGATGGCGGTCGTCGAACGCGGCTACCGCCCCGGCCAGCGCACCACGATCGCCGAGCTGGGCACCATCACCTCCGCAGCCGCGGGCTGCAGCAACCCCGCCGTCCTGGTGATCGGGGACGTTGTCCGGGTGGCCGAAGCCAACCGGGGCTGTGCCGGTGCCACGGCAGAGCTCGACCGTCTTGCTGCATCACTGATGGAGGCGTAAGGATTCCCATGAGCGCATTGAACGCCGTCGCCGCAGCCCTCCCGGAGCCCGGCGCACCACTGTCCCCCTTGAACCCCGCCCTAGCCTCCGCACTGACCGCCGGCGGCCCCGCCGGCTCATCCGCGCCGGAACCCGCCGAGGACGCGACCGACCGGGACCTCCCCCTGGACGGCTTCCGGATCGGCGTCACCTCGCACCGCCGTTCGCAGGACCTTATTGAGGCCCTGGAACGCCGCGGTGCCGAGGTGCTTCACGCCCCGGCACTGAAAATCGCCCCGGTCCGGGAGGACCAGAGCCTAATCGATGACACCCGGGCGATCATCGCCGCCCGGCCCGATCTTTGCATCGCGACCACCGCCTACGGCATGCGCCGCTGGTGCGAGGCCGCGGACACGTTTGGCATTGGCGACCAGTTGCTGGAGACCCTCTCCGCCACCCGGATGTTCGTCCGCGGGCCCAAAGCCCGCGGCGCCGTGCGCGCCGCCGGGCTCGCCGACGTCGGAATCAGCAGCGACGAAACCACGTCCACGCTCGTGGACATGCTCCTGGCCGAGGGTGTGCGCGGCAAGACAGTCGCGGTGCAGCTGCACGGCTACACCGATGTCCGCCAGCTCGAGCGCCTGCGCATGTCCGGGGCCACCGTCCTGACGGTCACCCCGTACCGCTGGGTCAAGCCCGACGGCGCCGACCGGCTGCCCAAGCTGATCGAAGCCGCGTGCAGCGGCAACCTCGATGTCCTGACGTTCACCAGCGCGCCCGCCGTGGACGCCATGTGGAGCACGGCGCACGAGATGGGCGTCTACAAACAGCTCGTGGAGAGCCTGAAGACCACTGTGGCGACCGCCGTCGTCGGGCCCATCACCGCGCAGCCGCTGCTCGATGCCGGGCTGCACCCGCTGATCCCGGAACGGTTCCGGATGGGCGCCCTGATCCGGCTGGTCTGCGAGCACCTGGCACTCAACCACGTCCGCCGGCTCGACACCGTTTCCGGCAGGGTGGAGTTGCGCGGCCGCTCGCTGCGCATCAACGGCGAGCCGGTCGAGATGGCGCCCGCACCGCTGTTGCTGCTGCGCGCGCTCATCGGCGCCGGCGGGGCTGTGCTCTCCCGCGAGGCGCTCTCGGACCTGCTGGAGCTGCGCGGTTCCGTGCATGCCCTGGACATGACAGTCAGCCGGCTGCGGTCCGCGCTGCCGGACACCCGGCTGGTGGAAACCGTGGTGAAACGCGGCTACCGGATCAGGGTCTAACCCAACGCGGGGTGCCGGCCTTCGAGACGGTGTGACCCACGGCATTACCGGCCGGTAAATACTGGCGAACGGGCAGGGCAGAAGCGGCAACACCCGGGAAACACCCCGGAAAAATCGGACGCCTACGCTGGGGGTCATCAAGCACACCGGCCACACGATGGCCACCCAGCGAAAGGGCCAGCACATGTCCGCTCCGGCAATGTCTCCCATCTCCACTTCCTCCCTGACAGGCGCTTCGGCTGCCGCCACCACGGCCGCCCGGCCCAGGATCGTCATCGCCGGCGCCGGCCGGGCCGCCCAGGCGCTCGTCCGGCAGCTCACCCGGACCCCGTTCGCCGGCGCCATCACCGTCCTCAGCAACCGGGACGACGCCCCCGAGGAATTGCTGGAGCTCGCCGTCCTGCCCCAGGTATCCGTCCGCTTCGGCCAGCCGGCCAGCTATATCGACGCGGAAAACCGCCGCGTGACCACCGCCGACGGCATGGAGTTCGACTACGACGAGCTCGTCATCGCCACCGGTTCCGCCCCCGCCGAGGCACCGGTGGAAGGTGCCGCCCGCTGCCTGAGCTATTCCACGATCGACGACGCCGCCGGGCTGGGCGAGGCCGTCAAGGACGTCACCCGGGTCCTGGGCCGCCGCCCCCTCGGCATCCTGGTCGGCACGGGTTCGGCCGCCGGCCAGGCCGAGGCCGTGCTCCGGTCCCGCGGCGTCCGCCCGGTCCGCACGACCGTGCGTCCCGCCGCCGTCGTTCCCACCGCCGCCGGGTCCGCCCTGCCGGCGTCGGGCATCGTCTTCGAGGACGGCTCCAGCATGAACGGTGACCTCGTGATCCTCGCCGAGGAGCGCATCGCCCGCGACGAGCTGGCCGCCACGGCCGGGCTCGCCACCGCTGCCGGCGGGGGGATCGTCATCGGCCAGGACTTCCGCACCTCCGTGCCGGGCATCTGGGCGATCGGTGACGCGGCAGCCTACGACGGCGTCCGGCTGGGGCTGCTTGTGGCCTCCGGTTCCGCGGCGTCGGTGTGCGCTTCCCAGTTGCTTCAGGCCACCATGGGCCGGCCCCTGGCGGCCGCCGCCTGAGGTGCCGGGGAGGCCCGGCCGGGGGCATCCGCCGGGCACATTCCTATGGCAAGATGGTTCCCTGATAAGCCGCGCACCACGCGGCGCCGCCAGGGCCCGCAGGCCCACAAGGCCAGGGAAGGGACCGCCGCGTCCCAGGCCCGCCACGAAAGGGACCACCATGAGCCAAGAAGCCGCCACCGGGGGAACGCCCAACATCGCCTCCTACATCGACCACACCCTGCTCAAGCCGGAGGCCAGCGAGGCGGAGATCCTCAAGGTCTGCGCCGAGGCGGCGGAGTACCACTTCAAGTCGGTGTGCGTGAACCCGGTCTGGGTCAAGACCGTCAAGAAAGCGCTCAAGGCATCCGGCGTCCTGACGTGCTCCGTGGTGGGATTCCCCCTGGGCGCCACGCCGAGCGACGTCAAGGCCTTCGAGGCCCGCGGCGCGGTCCTGGACGGTGCCGAAGAAGTGGACATGGTCATCAACATCGCCGCGGCCCGTGCCAATGACAAGGGCGCGCTGGTGGATGACATCGCCGCCGTCGCGGCCGCCGTGCACGAGGGCGGAGCCATCCTGAAGGTCATCATCGAAACGGCGCTGCTGGGCGATGACCAGAAGGTGCTCGCCTGCGAGGCCGCCGTGGAAGCCGGGGCGGACTTCGTGAAGACCTCCACGGGCTTCAACGGCGGCGGGGCCACCGCCGAGGACGTCGCGCTCATGCGCCGCACCGTCGGCCCGGACCTGGGTGTCAAGGCCTCCGGCGGCGTGCGTTCCCTGGCCGATGCTCAGGCTATGATTGCTGCAGGTGCAACACGTATTGGCGCCAGCTCCGGTATCGCGATCGTCAAGGGTGAACAGGGTTCGTCCGCGTACTGACCGTGCCGGCACCGCCCACAGTTTTGAGCCCCCCGGGGCCGAGGAGGAACGAATGTCCAGCAACACCACCCCGCAGACCGAGAACAGCCTCGGCTCGACCATCGTCATCTTTGCCGCGATGATGGTCCTGTTCCTCGGTGCGATCTACTCGCTGTCCTTCCTGACGCTGGAAAACACCTGGCCGATGGCCGTCTGCCTGATTCTCTTCGCCGCCGCGTTCTGGATCCCGCAGACCCTGCTGGGCCGCTCGGATTCGGCCGGCGAAAACTAGGCCACTCCTGACCCTTAAAAGACTGAAGCTCCGGTTCATCCGGAGCTTCAGTCATTTAACCGGTGGCAGTCCTAGCCGGGCACCAGCGCGAACAGGCCCTTGACCAGCCCCGTGCCGAGCGCCAGGGCCGCGGGGAAGTGCGCCTTGGCCACCGCCAGCCCGGCGCCAAACATCCCCACCATGGCGTAGCCGCTCACCGGGATCAGGACGAACCATTCCCGCCGCGAACCCGCCCGGCCCAGCAGCGGGATGGAGAACGCCCCGTTGGCCCTCCAAATGTTCTTCAGCAGCGGCAGTTTCCGCAGGACCTTGGGCGGCTTGATCACCAGTGGCCAGAGCAGCGGCACTCCCCCGGTGGTAATCATGTCCCCCACAATGTGCACCAGCACCCCGGTAAGCATCGAAACCGGCAGCCAGGTCCACTGGTGCGGCGCGAACCACGTCACGAGTCCGGCCATGAGCAGCCCGACGATCCAGTTGCTGATCCAGCCGAATTTCGGGAAGAGCTTCAGTGCCTTCGCGGCGATGTTGATCATGAACATGCACAGCAGGCCGGCCCCGACGGACAGCAGCCCCCACTGGGTCTGCACCTGCCACTGCCCGGCGATCGTGGCCAGCAGCACGAAGAACGCCGCGCCCAGCACCGAATGAGTGCCCTGCCGGTGGCCCCCGCTGGCGTTCTCAATGCCGCGCGCCACCAGGTTGGACAGCGGCGGCAGCGCATGCGCCACCGTGCTGGCGCGATGGTCCCAGTCGCAGACCAGCGCGGTCCCCGCCGTCGCCATCGCGCCGATCACGATTCCGGTGGGATCCAGGGGGTACCAGCCGAGCGCATACGGGCCGGTCGAGGCAATGGCTACCCACGCCGCGGCTCCCGACGCGGCGTGATGTCCTCCCATCATTCTTTTATTTCACCGCCGGTGTGGCAGAGACAGGGGCGTCGGAGAAGATGTTGCGGATCACGCCGTTGGCCCACTCCAGGATCTCGGCGTCCTGCAGGTCCCGGCCGCCGATCCTGGCGGTCTTGGGCTTCGGAACGAGCACGGCGTCCAGGGCCGGCTTCGCCTGCGCGCCCGGGTACATCCGGGTCAGGCGCATGAGCTTGGACTCGGGCAGCTGCGCCGGGGAGAACTTGATGAAGTTGCCCTGCAGCGCGACGTCGGACAATCCGGCCTCGCGGGCGCCCACCCGGAACCGGGCGACGTCGATCAGGTTGGTGGCCGGCAGCGGCAGTTCGCCGTAACGGTCCACGAGCTCCGCGAGGACCTCCTCGATCGCCTCGTAGGTGATGGCGCTGGCGAGTTTGCGGTAAGCCTCCAGGCGCAGCCGTTCGCCCGGCACGTAGTCGTGCGGCAGGTGCGCGTTGACCGGCAGTTCGATCTTCATTTCGGCGGCCTTCTCCTCCGCCTCGCCCCGGTATTCGGCCACGGCCTCGCCGACCAGCCGGATGTAGAGGTCGAAGCCGACACCCTGGATGTGGCCGGACTGCTCGCCGCCGAGCAGGTTGCCGGCGCCGCGGATCTCCAGGTCCTTCATGGCCAGCTGCATGCCGGCGCCGAGCTCGTTGTGCGTCGCGACGGCCTTGAGCCGTTCCAGGGCCACCTCGCCCAGCGGTTTTTCCGAGGGGTAGAGGAAGTAGGCGTAGGCGCGTTCCCGGCCGCGGCCCACACGTCCGCGCAGCTGGTGCAGCTGGGAGAGGCCGTACTTGTCCGCGCCGTCCACGATCAGGGTGTTGGCGTTGGAGATGTCCAGGCCGGTCTCGATGATGGTGGTGCAGACCAGGACGTCGAAGCGCTTTTCCCAGAAGTCCACGATGATCTGTTCCAGCCGGCTCTCGGACATCTGCCCGTGCGCCACCTCCACCCGGGCCTCCGGGACCAGTTCGCGGATCTTCGCCGCGGTGCGGTCGATCGTGGACACCCGGTTGTGGACGAAGAACACCTGGCCTTCGCGCATCAGCTCACGGCGGATCGCGGCGGAAGTCTGCTTGTCCGTGTACGGGCCCACGTACGTCAGCACGGGGTGCCGTTCCTCCGGCGGGGTGGCCAGGGTGGAGGTTTCGCGGATGCCGGTCAGGGACATTTCCAGTGTGCGCGGAATCGGGGTGGCGCTCATGGCCAGGACGTCGACGTTGGTGCGCATCTTCTTCAGCGCTTCCTTGTGTTCGACGCCGAAGCGCTGCTCCTCGTCCACGATCACCAGACCGAGGTCCTTGAAGCCGAAGTCCTTGGACAGCAGCCGGTGCGTGCCGATCACGACGTCCACGGAACCGGCCTTGACGCCGTCGGCGGTTTCCTTGGCCTCCTTGCCGGTCTGGAAGCGGGACAGCGGCTTGACGACCAGGGGGAAGCCGGAAAACCGCTCGGTGAACGTCTCGTAGTGCTGCTGGGCGAGCAGCGTGGTGGGCACCAGCACGGCGACCTGTTTGCCGTCCTGGACCGCCTTGAATGCGGCCCGGACAGCGATCTCTGTCTTGCCGTAGCCGACGTCGCCCGAGATCAGCCGGTCCATCGGGATCTCCCGCTCCATGTCGGCCTTGACCTCGTTGATGGTGGTCAGCTGGTCCGGGGTCTCCACGTACGGGAAGGCCTCCTCCAGTTCCCGCTGCCACGGGGTGTCCGGGCCGAACGCGTAGCCGCGGGAGGCCATCCGGGCCGAGTACAGCCGGATCAGCTCGCCGGCGATCTCCTTGACCGCCTTGCGGGCCTTGGACTTGGTGCTCGCCCAGTCCGCGCCGCCCATCTTGCTCAGCGCCGGGGTGTCGCCGCCCACGTACCGGGTGACCTGGTCCAGCTGATCGGTGGGCACGAAGAGCCGGTCGCCCGGGGCTCCGCGCTTGGACGGGGCGTACTCCAGGACCAGGTATTCACGCATGCCCTCGCCGCCACCGGCAACCTTGCGCTGGATCAGTTCCACGAACCGGCCGATGCCGTGCTGTTCGTGCACCACGGAGTCCCCGGCCACGAGCTGCAGCGGATCCACGGCGTTCCGCCGCTTGGACGGCATCCGGCGCATGTCCTTCGTGGAACCGGCAGAGGTCCGGCCCAGCAGGTCAGCCTCGGTCAGCAGCGCCAGTTTGAGCGGATCCAGGACAAAACCGCGGCCGACGGCGGCGGTGGTCACCTCGATCAGCCCGGCCTGCGGATCGGCCTCGAGCGTGTCCACCCGCGCGCACGGGATGTCGTTGTCGTGGAAGAGTTCGGCGAGGCGCTGCGCCGGGCCCGGGCCCTCGGTGACCACGACGATCCGCCACTGGTCCCGGACGCGGGAGCCGATGAAGTCCATCATTTCCGCCACGTCGCCCTGGTAGCCGCGGGGTTCCCGGGCGTGCAGGTTCAGCACGTCGACGTCGGGCAGCAGCTCCTCGTCGCTGGCCAGCGAGGTGATGGACCACCACGAGACGCCGTGCTCGAGGGCCGCGGTGCGGGTCTCGGTCAGCGAACGGAAGCTGGCCGAGTGCAGGGCAACGGATGCCGCGGAAGTTAAATCGAGCGGTGCGGTGCCGCCGTCGGACGCCGTCGACCAGGCGGCCTCGAGGAATTCCTCGTTCGTGGCGGCGAGGTCGTGCGCCCGGGTGCGGACCTTCTCCGGCTCGATCACCACCGCGATGGAACCCGCCGGGAGCTGGTCCAGGAACGGGACCATGGCGTCCACCAGTACGGGGGCCAGCGATTCCATGCCCTCGACGGCGATGCCGCCGGCGATTTTCTCCAGCATGTCCGCGGCGGCCGGGAGCTGGGACTTCAGGGTGGCGGCGCGGGACATGACGGAGGGTGTGATCAGGATTTCACGGCACGGCGGGGCATGGAGTTCGGTGGGATGGTGCAGGCCGGGCGCGGTCAGCGAGCGCTGGTCGGCGACGGCGAACCAGCGCATCTGGTCCACCTCGTCACCAAAGAACTCGACCCGGATGGGGTGGTCCTCGGTGGGCGGGAAGACGTCCAGCATGCCGCCGCGGACGGCGAATTCGCCGCGGCGGGTCACCATGTCCACCCGGGCGTAGGCGGCGTCGGCCAGGCTCTTGACGACACCGCTGAAGGGGGCCTCCTGGCCGACCTTCAAGGTCACCGGCACCAGTTCGCCGAGGCCGGCGACGATCGGCTGCACGACGGCGCGGACGGGGGCCACCACCACGCGCAGCGCACCGGCGGTGGACGATTCGGGGTGCGCGAGCCGCCGCAGCACCGACAGCCGCCGGCCAACGGTGTCCGAGCGCGGGGAGAGCCGCTCATGCGGCAGCGTCTCCCAGCTGGGGAACTCCGCGATCGTCTCGGCCGGCAGGAAGGCGCGCAGGGCCTCGGTCAGGTCCTCGGCCTCGCGGCCGGTCGCGGTGACGGCCAGGACCACGGGCACTCCCCGGCCAGCCCCTGCAGAGCCGGTTTCGTTTCCCGCCAGGGTCGCGAGTCCGTCCGCCATTTCCGCGAGCAGCGTGGACCGCATTCCGGCCGGGGCGCTGATCTGGTAATCCTCGCTGCGGGCGGCGAACCCGCGGGCGGCCTCGGCCTGGATCCGGGCGTAGTTCCGGTCTTCGGCGAGGACACGGCGCAAACCGGTGAGAGAGGGGCCGTTGAGGCTCATAGCTGTTGCTCCTGATGGGATCACGGGGTGCAGGCAACACGAATAGCCGAAATTCGCGAGAATCCCGGGCCCTCCAAGCCTACCGCGGAGCCTCGGGGCACGCCGACGGGCCCGGCAGGCGGGACCTGCCCGGGGCACCGCCGACGGGGCTAGGCTGGCTTCAGGAGCGGGCGGCCCATCCAACGCGGGCCGCGCACCGAATGGCTTGGTAGGCCACCCGCCAACTGCTGGCTGACAAGGAGTCACCATGAACGGCACAACCGCAACCCCCGAACCCGCTGGAACTCCTGCTCCAGCCCCGCAGGGAGCCACCGCGAAGGCCGCATCCCCTAAGACCGTGCTCGTCACCGGGGCCACCGGTTACATCGGCGGCCGGCTCGTCCCCCGGCTCCTGGAAGCCGGACACAGGGTCAAAGTCGTGGTCCGCACCCCGGCCAAGATCGCCGGCGTGCCCTGGCTGGACGACGTCGAGGTGATCCACAGCAGCCTCGACGACGGGGACGCCCTGCAGGCGGCGCTCGACGGCGTCGACGTCCTGTACTACCTGGTCCATTCCATGGCGGCCGGGGCCGGCTTCGAGGCCAAGGAAAAGACGATGGCCGGGACGGCAGCCCGGGCCGCGGCCGCCGCCGGAGTGGACAGGATCGTCTACCTCGGCGGCCTGCACCCGGCCGGAGCCGAACTGTCCACCCACATGCGCTCCCGCGAAGCGGTGGGGAAGGTGTTCCTGGAAAGCCCGGTGGACGCAGTGGTCTTCCAGGCCGGCGTCGTGATCGGCTCGGGCTCGGCGTCGTTCGAAATGATCCGGCATTTGTCCGAGACGCTGCCGCTGATGCCCGCCCCGAGCTGGGTGCGCAACAAGATCGAGGCGATAGCGGTCCGTGATGTCCTGTACTACCTCGTGGCGGCGGCGTCGCTGGAAGGACCCATCAACCGGACCTTCGACATCGGCTGCCGCCAGGTGCTCAGTTACGCCGGAATGATGCAGGAATACGCCGCCGAGGCCGGCCTGCCGCACCGTGTGGTGCTGGCGCTGCCGGTGCCGGCCCCCAAACTGGCCGGTCTGTGGGTGGCACTGACCACCCCGATCCCGCTCTCCATGTCCCTGCCGCTGGTCGAATCGCTCCAGCACGACGCCGTCGCCGCCGAGCACGACATCGACGCGCACATCCCTGTGCCGGAGGGCGGCCTGACCCCCTACCGGCGGGCCGTGGCCCTCGCCCTGGGCAAGGAACGCGACGGCCAGGTGGAGACCACGTGGGCCAGCGCCGGCGTCGACGCCGATCCCCTGCCGAGCGACCCGGATTGGTCCGGCCACGCCGTGTACGTGGATGAGCGCAGCTTCCAAAGCGACGTGGACCCCAAATATGTGTGGACCGTCATCGAAGGAATCGGCGGCCGGAACGGCTGGTACTCCCTGCCGCTGGCCTGGCAGGTGCGCGGCTGGCTGGACAAGCTCACCGGCGGGGCGGGGCTGCTGCGCGGCCGCCGGCACCCGCACCTGCTGGCCGAGGGCGAGGTGGTGGACTGGTGGCGGGTCGAGCGGATCGACCGTGGCCGGCTGCTGCGGCTGCGGGCCGAAATGCGGGCCCCGGGCCGGGCCTGGCTCGAACTTTCCGTGGAGCCGGAGGGGACGGGCAGCCGCTACCGCCAGCGCGCCATTTTCTTCCCCAAGGGCCTCAGCGGCCGCCTCTACTGGCTCGCAGTGCTGCCGTTCCACAGCGTCATTTTTCCCGCCATGTCGCGGAATATCACCGCCGCCGCCCGGGATCTGGAAAACCTCGAATCGGAGCCAGCCCGGCACACCACGTAGGATGTTGGAGCCCGAAACGTCCACTTCCACATCATGGAGGACCCCCTATGGCCCTGAGTGCATCCACTACCGTTCCGCACAGCGTCGACCGCGTTACCGCGGTTTTCGTCAATGAAGACTTCCTGCGCCACACGAGCGAACTCGTCGGCGGCACCCTGGAATCCTTCGCCGTCGACGGTGACACCGCCGGCGCTTTCAACACCACCACCGTGCGGACCATCCCCACCACCCGGATGCCGGACATTGCCCGGAAATTTGTTGGCGAAAGCCTGAAGGTGACGCAGCTGGAGGCCTGGGAGGCCCCCGCCGCCGACGGCTCCCGGCAGAGCAAGATCTCGCTGAAGGTCTCCGGCGCCCCGCTGGACGTGAATGCTGTCCAGCGTCTCGTGTCCGACGGCGGCAGCACCCGGATCGAGCTCGAGGGCGACGTGACCTCCTCGGTGCCGTTCCTTGGCGGCAAGATCGCCGACGCCGCAGAACCGATGGTCGGCAAGGCCCTGAACCTGCAGTCCCAGCAGGCCCAGGCCTGGCTCGAAAGCCACTGAGCCCGTGGAACTGCCCGCGGTCCTCGCCGTCGTCCTGATCGTCGCCGGCGTCTGGTCCCTGGTTGTCTGGCCGCAGTTCCTGCGCCGGGTCATGAAGGATCCGCGTGCCCGCGACGCCAACGGCAAGGCCACGCGCTTCCTGACCGTCCATGTGGTCCTGGTCAGCATCTCCATGCTGCTGGGGGCCGCGACGGCGGCGATTGGCGTGGCCGGGCTGCTCAGCTAGCATCCGGCACACCGGCCGTCATATGCCCGCCGGTGTGCCGGATTTCCCGCGCTCGTGGCCTGCCGGCGGATAGAATCGGCAAAAAAGTGGACAGCTGAAAGGGGACGCCAATTGCTACCCCGTCGTGCGGCCATGTGGGGGCTGGGGGCTTATGTGCTCATTCTTGGCCTCATTGCGCTCTGGCCCGTTCCCGTGGACCAGGGCGCCTCCGATCTGCTGTTGCGGTCGCTGCGGAAGCTGCACCGCTGGGGTGTCCCCGAATGGTTCGACTATCGGGTGCTCGAACTGGCCGCCAACATGGTCCTGTTCATTCCGTTGGGTGCCTTCGTGGCCCGGATCCTGGGTGCCCGGCTGTGGTGGGGCGGGGCCGCCGTCGGCTTCTTGGTCTCGGTCCTGATTGAGCTCGCCCAGCTTTTCTTCCTCCCGGCGCGCTTTCCCTCCGTCTCCGATGTCGCCGCGAACACTTTCGGCGCCATGATCGGCGCCCTTGCGGCCCTGGTGCTCATGACACTCTCCGCTGCTGTGCGATTCCGCGGTCCACCGCGTACTCTGTGAACAGGCCCGACGGGAGGACAACGAAAGTATGCGGATTTCGGTTATCGGTTGCGGTTATTTGGGCGCTGTTCATGCTGCTTGCATGGCCAAGCTGGGCCACGACGTTGTAGGCATCGACGTCGACGAACACAAGGTGGCGCAACTGTCAGCAGGCCACGCCCCGTTCTATGAACCTGTTTTGGACGATCTGCTGTCCGAGCTGGAAGAATCCGGGCTTCTGCGATTCACCACCGACATGGCCGCCGCCCGCGGCTCCGAGGTCCACTTCATCTGTGTCGGAACCCCTCAAAAACGCGGCGAAAACGGCGCCGATCTGCGCTACGTTGACGCCGCGGTCACGGCTCTGGCCGCCCATCTCTCCCCCGGCGACGTCGTGGCCGGGAAATCCACCGTGCCTGTAGGTACGGCCGCGCGGCTGGCCGAGGTGCTGGCCGAAACCGAGCCCGGCGCGATGCTGGTCTGGAACCCGGAGTTCCTGCGCGAAGGCCACGCCGTAACGGACACCCTGAACCCGGACCGGTTTGTCTACGGGACACCGGACGGAAGCGAAGACCACCCAGCGGTGGCTGTCCTGGACCAGGTCTACGAGACCCCGCTCTCGCGCGGGACACCCCGGCTGGTGACGGACTACGCTACGGCCGAACTCGTCAAGACTGCCGCCAACTCCTTCCTTGCCACCAAGATTTCCTTCATCAACGCCATGGCCGAGGTCTGTGAGGCCACGGGGGCCGATGTCACCCGGCTGGCCGACGCGATCGGGCTGGACGAGCGGATCGGCCGGAAATTCCTGAATGCCGGCATCGGTTTCGGCGGCGGCTGCCTGCCCAAGGACATCCGTGCGTTCATGGCCCGCGCGGGCGAGCTGGGCGCCGACCAGGCGTTGACTTTCCTGCGCGAGGTTGACGCCATCAACATGAGGCGCCGGACCCGGGTCGTGGAACTCACGCGGGAGCTCTGCGGCGGCACCCTGATGGGACAGCGGATCGCCGTCCTGGGCGCGGCCTTCAAGCCCGAAAGCGACGACGTCCGGGACTCCCCCGCGCTGAGCGCTGCCGCGCAGCTGCAGTTGCAGGGCGCTGTGGTGACGGTGACCGACCCCCAGGCCCTGCCCAATGCCGCCAAGCGTTTCCCGGAACTCCAGCTGGAGCCGGACCTTGAGACGACGCTGCAGAAGGCCGATGCCGTGCTGCTGCTGACCGAATGGCAGGCCTACCGGGAACTGGATCCGCACGCGGCCAAGGCGCTCGTGTCCGCGCCGCGCATCCTGGACGGCCGCAATGTCCTGGACCCTGCCAAGTGGCGGGCCGCCGGCTGGACTTACAAGGGCCTGGGCCGTCCCTAGGGCGCGGCCGTCAGCCTGCCAGCGGCCTGGCCGAGTGCGTCCTCCGCGGCCACCCATGAGAGCATGGCGCACTTGACCCGGGCGGCGTAACGGGACACGCCCTCAAACGCGGCGGCGTCGCCCAGCACCTCCGGGTCGGCCGGCACCTTGCCGCGCGAGCGCAGCACCTCGCGGAAGCTGTCTATGACCGTGCGGAGTTCCTCGACGCTCATGCCCTCGGCGAGCTCGGTCAGCACGGATGCCGAGGCCATCGAGATTGAGCAGCCGTCGCCGTCCCAGCGCAGCTCACTGACCTTCCCGCCGGCCACGGACACCCGGACCGTGATTTCGTCGCCGCAGGTCGGATTCAGCTGGTGGGACTGGCCGCTGCTGGCGTCCATGGGTGCGGCCGCGGCGGCCAGGCCGCTGCCGTGCCGGGCCTTGGCGTGTTCCAGGATGATCTGCTGGTAGAGCTGGTCAAGACTCATGGATGTCCGTCCTAGGCTTGGAAGTAGGCACGGACATCGGCGGCCGCGTTCAGGAACGCGTCCACATCGTCCGTGGTGTTGTAAAGATACGTGCTGGCGCGCGTCGTCGCCGCCAGCCCGAGCCTCCGGTGCAGCGGCTGGGCGCAGTGGTGGCCGACCCGCACGGCGATGCCCCGGCTGTCCAGGAACTGGCCGACGTCGTGCGCGTGGACGCCGGCGACGTCGAATGCCGCCAGGCCAATGCGTTCCTGTCCCGCCGCGGGGCCCAGCACCCGGATGCCGGGGATGGATTCCAAGCCGCGCACGAGGCGCTGGCCGAGTTCGGCCTCCCAGGCGTGAATGCGGTCCATCCCGGTTTCGCTGAGGTAGTTCACCGCCGCGGCCAGTGCGACCGCCTGCGAAATGCGCTGGGTGCCGGCCTCGAAGCGTTGCGGGCTCGGCAGGAATCCGGCCCGTTCCATCGTGACGGTGGTGATCATGGACCCTCCCGTCAGGAACGGCGGCATCGCGTTGAGCAGTTCCGAGCGGCCATAGAGGGCGCCGATTCCGGTGGGGCCGAGCATCTTGTGGCCGGAGAACACCGCGAAGTCGACGTCGAGCGCCTTGACGTCCAGAGGCAGGTGCGGCGCGGACTGGCAGGCGTCGAGCACCACGAGGGCCCCCGCGGACCGGGCCAGGGCCACCAGGGCTGCTACCGGGTTGATGGTGCCCAGGACATTGGACGCGTGGGTGAACGCCAGGACGCGGGTGCGCGGGCCGATGATGCCGGCGGCGGCCTCCAGGTCCAGGGCGCCGGCGTCGTTGATCGGGATGAACTTCACGACGGCGCCTGTCCGGGCCGCCAGCTCCTGCCAGGGGATCAGGTTGGCATGGTGTTCCATCTCCGTGACGACGAGTTCGTCGCCCGGGGCCAGGGCGAACCGGGCCGCTTCGGGTCCGGCGCCGGGCAGGGAAGCGTTGAGGAAAGAATAGGTGAGCAGGTTCAGGCCCTCCGTGGCGTTGGAGGTCCAGATCAGCTCATCCCACTCGGCCCCGACAAAGTCGGCGACCGTTTCCCGGGCGTTTTCGAATGCCTCGGTGGCCTCGACGGCGAGGTGGTGCGCCCCGCGGTGGACCGCGGAGTTCCGCTGCTCATAGAATTCCTGCTCGGCCTCGAGCACGCTCAGCGGGTTCTGCGAAGTCGCCCCTGAGTCCAGGTAGACGAGCGGGAAGCCGTTGACGTGCTGTTGCAGGATCGGGAAATCGTTGCGGATCCTCAGGACCTCCTCGTTTCCGAGGGCGGCGGCAGAGCGGCGGAGGTGGGCTGGGGTGGCAACCATGGCGGGGACTCCTGGATCGGCGTTCGCTGCGGCGTGCCCCGTGCCGCCCGGAAAGCAAGCGGCGCGAAATACATCACACAGATTAAACCTAATTATCCCACGTTCCCGCAGCTCTCCTGCGCGGCCACCGCGCGGACCCGCACACCGCGGAACGCGCACACCGCGGAACGCGCTCACCGCGGAACGCGAGAGGAGTTCCGTGCCCCGGTAACCGGCTCGAGGGGCCATCGGCTCGCGCGGCGGTGCCCTTCGGTGGCCAAGACCCGGACCGCGACGGGCGCATTGCCCAAGGGCAGCCGCAAATCGACCCCCAGCCAGGGGGTGGGCCGGTGCTGCCCGAAAATGGCAAACGACAAACAATAGCGGCCGCGGCGATGACCGCAGGGGCCGCGGCTGTCCGTCGCCGGGACCCATTGGCGGGAGCCGTGGGCCGACGGGATCCAGCAGCGGCATCCAAAAGCGACATCCAACAGGGGCGCCGGAACAGCCGGCCGGCTCTCACTGCTACGGCGCAAGGTCTGCCCCGACGCAGGGCTTGCCCGACATGCCGGCGCTTGACGCCAGGGCCGGCGAGGGCTTGCACACAAGACGTCGTCACCCGCCGCTACCCCCTGCGGCGATGCCCGCCGGTACCCGTGTCAGGGTCGCGCTTCTCGAAGGCGCGGACCCGCGTGAAGACCGGTTAAGGGAGCCGGCGGCGGCTGGGGGGAGAGCCTCGGTCTCAGAAGGCTCTGACGCCGCCGGCTCCGACCTTGGCGCGCGGCTGCCCGTTGAGGCACCGCACGATTCCAATGAAGGAGTTAGTGGGAAAGATTACGGCCCGATCACCTCTAATGGTGGCAGTGRCTGCATCCGCAAGCAAGGAATTTGAGACCACACTTTCCTCGGGCCATGCTTGCGGTTGCTGACCGCCCTCAAGTTCCTCATTTTGAGACCTTTGTGAGCTGTTCGGGGTGGAGCTGTTCGGGTTAGTGCTGTTCGTGGGACTGGCTTAAGTCAATCGCCCGAACGGGCTCTGCACACGAGTAGCGTTTACCCGACTTCTGAGGCCCTACTCGCCATGGCACTACTTGGAGCTACTCCCGCTGGTCCCGGAGTCCACCCGTGCTGTACGCACGCCACAGCCAGGTCAGGCCACGCCGGGCCGGGCCGGACCGGTCAGGAGGGCAGCGGGCCGAGGTCCAGGAGGTCCGCCCGCCGGCCCACGCCGAGCTTGGCGAAGATCCGGGACAGGTGCCCCTCCACGGTCCGAAGTGACACACAGAGCGCGGTGGCCATCTCGGCGTTCGTGGCCCCGCCCGACACCAGTTCCAGGACTTCGGTCTCACGGGCAGTCAACGGGGCGCCGTGATCGCTGCGGACGACCTCCAATTGCGACAACATTCCGGCCTCCACCAGGCGGTGATGGACCCGGCGCTGGACCGCGGTAAGCCGCCACCGCTCCGGGTCGTCTGCCAGGATCCGCTCGGCCTGCTGGGCGGCCTCAAGGGCAAGGAGCCCGTGCCCTGCATTGAGCGCGTCGTCGCTGATGCCAATGAGGTCGGACGCATCCGACGCCGACACCGCTCGCGCGTAGGACTCCACCAGCCTGGCCTCCGGGCCGTCGACTGCGCCGCTGCTGAGGGCGAGGGCCTCGGCGCCCGAGGTGTCACCGCCGCGGAGCGCGAGCCGCCTGATATCGGTTTCGACGCCGCGCAGGCTCTCGTGCAGGGCCTCGTCCGCCAGCCGCGCCAAAGCCCCGGCACCGCTCCCTCCGGGCCCTTCTCCGGGTTCAGCCGCCCGGCAGTACGCCTCTGCCAGCAGGTGAAGGGTTTTCGGCTCCCGGTACACCGAGAGCCGGTAGGCCAGTACATGCTGGCTGGCCTCATGGTGGCGTCCGACGGCGGCTGCGGCATAGGCCGCGACGGCGCGCGCAAACGGCAACAGACCTAACGGGTCGGCGATAGTGAGCTCTTCGACACTCAGCCGAAGTTCGGCCAGGCTTTCACGCATCCTGCCCTGGCGCAACCGCGAGTATCCCCGCATGAGGTGCAGCATGCCGCCGCTGTACAGCAGCCGCCCAGGCTCACGGGCCGCGTAATCGTCCAGGACATTTCCGAGCCGGTCCCAGTCGCCGGCCCAGATCAGATTCAGGCAGTGGCGCACCACGAGGTCCTCGTAGACCAAGGGTAGTTCCAGGCTTGCGGTCCGGGCCCCGCCCCATGCCTCGCCGTCCAAACGCAGCCCTGCGCGGAGTTGACCTTGGGCGGTCAAGAGTTCGGCGAGGAGGGAAACTGCCGGGACCCGGATTTCGGGATAGGCGCCGGCCGCGGCGATGAGTTCGCGCAGCACGGTTCCAACTGCCATGAACTTGCCGTCCCACGAGTGACTCAGAAGCTCTGTGGCCAGTCCCCCGGCGGCTGTCACGTCCGGCGGCTGTCCCTCCGGAGCGCGTCCGGAAAGGTCGGTGCACGTCGCGAAATCCGCAGACAGTGAATCCCGGGCACGCGATTCCAGGAGCCCTGGTTCGATGGGCAGTTCAAAGGCCGGGCGGTGCGTGCCGGCGTCCGGATGCTGTTGCCGGGCCGGCGTTGCGGACCCGAGCCGGGCTGCCAGGAGGGCAGCCAGGTAGGACGGCCGTCCGGAGGGCACCGGCTGTGCGGACTCCAGACACGCCACAGCGGCCTCGGTGTGCCCCGCGATGAAGTGCGAATAGGCCAGCTGGATCCGGGCCTCGGGGAGGAACCGGGCGTCCCGGATGGCGCCAGCCACCCGGGCCGCGGTCCCAGGGTCCAGGTCCGTGTTCGCGGCGACAGCGGCCTGCAGGAGCTGGATCGGAGGGATCTCTACGCCGCAGTCCATGGACCAGCGCAGCCGGTTGAGGGCCGCTCCCGGCGCCGCGGCCCGCGCCGACGGAAGCGACAACACGCTCGAACGCAGGGCCGAACTGCGGCCGGCCGGGACCCGCTGGCGGATAATCTCGCCAAGTATCGGGCTGGCGGCCCGTACCAGCCGGTCATGTCCCGTGGAGACGGCAATGATGCCCGCGGTGTCCAGGGCATCGACGGCCTTGGGACCACTGATCCGCAGAATCTGGGACAGGGATAGCGGTCCGGCCATGGCAACGATCGTGGCGGCGGTCTTTTCCTCCGGTGTCATGGAGCGCAACTGCCGGTCGACAACGTCGGCGGCCGGAACTTGGGCCATGTCGGGGTTGGCCAGCAGGAACCACACTCCGTGCCGGAGGCCCAAGGCGCCGCTGGCCCGGGCATGCTGGATCAGGGACATCAGCATGAGCGGATTGCCGTCGGCCGCCTTATAGAACAACGCACTAACCCACGGAGAGACGTCGGCCCGCAGGACCTGCTCACATAGTTGGTGGGTTCCGATCCGGCTCAGCGGGTAAAGGTCGAACTTGGAAATTATCCCGTCGTCCCAAAGCGCGAGGAACTCTTCCGGAATCATCGGCCCGGGACGGCAGGCCACGAGGATTCCCGCGGCGCCGGTCGCCGCCGCCTGCGCCAGCTGCCGGACGGTCCCATGGTCGAGGCAATGCGCATCGTCGACCACAAACAGAGGGCGGTCCGCCTCGGATTTCAGGCTGCGCGCCATCGCTTCCACGACGGCTGCGTAGGAGTCGAGTTCCCGGTCAGGAAGCCGGGACAAGTACGGCGCCAGGGCCCCGAAAGGAACGCTGGCCAGAGCCGAAGTGGCGGTCAGCCGAATCAGATGGCGGTGGGGCTCGAGTTCGCGGATGGCGGCCTTGAGGACGGCGGTCTTGCCCGCGCCCGCGCCGCCGACGATGAGCGCACCTGATCGGGTGTCGTCACGCAGGCAACGCACCAGGTCCTTGACCAGCGCCGAGCGCTCGATCAGTGCCGAGGTCTCAGCCAGGCTTTCCATCGCCGGTTCTTCCTGCCAGTTTCTGCCCGTCTTGAACAGACGTCCGGGTTGCCGCCTGCAGTCTGCCGGGCTCAGCCGAGCCTGGCGCTGTCTGCCGGAGTCGAGATGACATCTTTGAGTTCCGATCGGCTGGCGACGTGCAGCTTCGAATACACCTGATAGAGGTGTCCCTCCACAGTGCGGACGGATACGTGCATCTGTTCCGCGATCTTGCGGTTGGACGTACCGGCAGCAGCCCGGACCGCCACTTCACATTCCCTCGCCGTCAGGGTTGAGGTTGTAAGCGACCGCAGCCCGTTCTTCGGACTGCCGAACTTGTCATCGAGGGACTGCTGCGCTCGCTGGGCGATCCGCAACGCGATGCGGTTGCCGGCGTCGTTTGCGCAGCCGACGGCTTTCCGCACCGCGTCCCTGGCGAACACGGTGTTGCCGCATGCCTCAGCTTCCTTGGATGCTGCCAGTAACTGTTCGCTGTCAGCCTCCCTCATGCCTTCGGCCAGCCGCGAGCACAGGGCCGCGAATTGTCCGGTCACCCTCCCGCTCAGGCTGCCGAGCTTCTGGCCCGCCTGGCGGTCTCCCAGCCGGGCCGCGGCGGACTGGAACAGGAGCGCGGGGGCCAGTGCTGACGTTTCAGCGTCGTTGCCCGCTTCGGCCGAGAGCGCACGGATGGACATTGCCCTCTGGCCGAGCTCGGCCAGAGCCGACAGTTCGAAATAGCGTGTGAGCCGTTCCACCAGCCAGGCCGCGGGCGGCCGGGCCTGGGCAAGATCGTCCAGCAGCAGGCCGGCCACTTCCTCTTCGCCCTGGAGTGCGGCGGCATAGGCACACACGGCTGCGGCCAGGCCGCCCAAAGCGTCGGGGTCCTGCGCCCGGAGCTGCCAGCGGCCTGCCTGGAGCCGGGACAAGGCGTCGTCGAGGTGTCCGGCATGCAGGTCCATGACGCCCTGGCCGATCTCAAACATCCCGCCCAGCCTGGTCTGGGGCTCTGCGCCGCTGTACGTCTCCTCAAGATAGACGGACGTTTCCCTGAACTTGCCGGAGAGCAAAAGAAGGAGGAGGAACCTGCCCCTGATCTCACGAACCGCATGGTCCCTGAGCTGCACGCCGGCTGTGGCCGCCAGGATCTGCTTTCCAAGGGCGAGCGCCCGCACCACGTTGCCTGTGACGGCCAGGGCCTCGCTGCGCACGCTGGCGGTCAGGATCCTTGGTTCGCTGCCCAGGTCCCCCGCGTCCACGCCGTCGGTTATGGCCAGGACCTCGTCGTAGCGTCCACGGAAAGCGGCGAGCCCAGCCTCCGCCAGGCGCAGCCGCTCCCGGGCTGCAACTGCAACTGGACTCTGTGCGGCGGGCTCGGCAGCCAGCCGCTCGGCGAACTCCTGTATCCGGGCTTCGGGGTCGGCGCCCGGGGCAGTGCTGCGTTTGTCCAATTCCACGCGCAGCAGCTGCAAAGCGGTCCACTCGGTCAGGGGAAGCTTGGCGCACGCGCCGTCATCCAGTGCCTCCAGAACCCGGCGTGCGGAGTCCTCGTTGTTCACCGAGATGTGGGCATTGACTGTTTCGATGGCCATCAGGGCGGCGGGTTCGCTTCCTTCGACCTCCTGGACAAATCGCAAGGCGGCCGCGTGGTCGGATGCTCCGTTCGCGGCGCGGGCGGCGGCCAGGGCGACCTGGGAGCTCACCTCTTCCCCGCAATCCAGAGCCCAGGCGACGCCGGCCGAGCCGCCGGTGTCCAGCGTGTCCGATTCCTGGAGCACGGCCGTGAGCCGGCGGCGGAGTTCGGCGCTGCGCCCGGGCGGGACCACGTTGGCGACAATTCCGGCTGTTACCGGGTTGGCGATGCTGACCATCGGCGGATGGTCGTGGGTGACCCGGATCAGGGCCCGCTCCTGGAGCGCGTCCATATCCTGCGGGTTGGCGATGAGCATGAGGGTCTGCAGCGGGACTGCCCCGGCGAGTGCCAGCAGTTCAAAGACGTCGCGCTGGCCGTTGCCGAGCCGGTTGAGGCGTGCCTTCACGACGTCCCGGATCTCTCCGGTCAAGGCGATGGGGCCGTTGCCCAGGAACCATACACCGTCCTGGCGGATCACTGTGCCCAGCTTGATCTGCTCCCGGGCCAGGGAATGGAGGAACAAGGCGTTGCCCCCGCTCGCACTCCAAAGCGCCCGGGCAGCGGTCAGGGAGAACCGGCCGCCGTATTCGTGGTGCAACGTTGTTGCCGTCTCTGCAAAGTCGAACGGTCCGAGGTCCACCCGTCGGAGCAGGTCATCCTTCCACAGGCCCATGATGTCCCCGCCGATGTGCGGCATGTCAACGCACGCCGCCAGCAACGTGACATGGGACCCGGCGCTCAACTGGGCCACCATCATGCTGGAGAGCTCGTCGAGGTCATGGGCGTTGTCCACGAAGAGGACGATTCGCCGGCCTTCGGATTTGTTGTGGAGCAGCTGGGTCAGTCCGCGCAGCACCATCAGCGGGTGCTCGAGGTGTGAGGCGTCGAGGTCGTTGAGCAGGACGCTCAAGGCCCCGTAGGGAAGCTTGGAGGATATGGAGCTGCCCCTGACCTGGACTACCAGGTACTCGTCGCCGAGCTGCTCCAGGGCGCGCTGGGCGATAAAGGACTTGCCGGCCCCGTGGTCGCCCACGAGTACGATGCCGCAGCCGGAACCCGACGTCAGGGTCTCAACGATGTCGGCAACGACCTCCTGGCGGGTGAAGGGTCTGTCCTTACTGCGGCCATGACCGTTTCTTTGCGCCGGAAACACTATTTCTGTCTGGCCGCTGCCCGTTGGCAAGCCGGCGTCTTGCTGGAACATATGAGAGACCTTCGCAATCAAAGTGTGAGCGGTGATACCTCAACGGTAGGGACTACGCGTATTTTCGGTATGCGTAAGTAGTACTCGATTACCTAGCGAGTATTCCGCCCGCTCTACGTAGCTGTACTCAGTTGGACCGGCGCTGCCGCAAGGCTTAAACCAAGTAGTCGCAATCCCGCCGCACGTGTCCGGCGCCGGTAGCGGCCCGGACACCGGGGAAGCGGCCCGCCACGGCCGGCCGGCCGGCGGACACGGCCCCACGCGGCCTCTCCCTTGCTTGCCGCTAGTGGCCGCCGATACCGGGAAGCTGCTCACGGCCCTTGACGTTGAGTTTCGCGTAGCTGCGGTAGAGATGGCCTTCAACCGTGCGCACGGACACCTGGAGCTCTGCGGCAATCTGCCGGTCAGTGAGGCCGCGTACCGCCAGCGCCACAATGTCGCGCTCGCGGCGGGTCAGTATGCCGAGCGAGTCATCGTTCTTGGTCGCTTCGTCGCCGGGAAGGTCATCGGCCCGGTCCAGGCACCGCTTCCGCTGGGAATTGGCCATGCGCTCCCTGAGGGTGTCGCCCGCGGCCCGGTAGGCGTGCGCCGCGGCGTCGTAGGCGAGGGCGGCAAAGGCCCACAGTTCCGCCGCCTCACAGGTTTTCGCGGCCTCAAGGAGGTCTGCGGCGTTGTCGGCGCTGATGGCTGCGGCGTAGGCGCAGATCGCGGCGGGCCTTGGCCCCTCAAGCCCGGCCCGGAGCTCGAGCAGCCTCGGCGCCGAGTCCGTGTCCCCCAGGGCCAGGCAAAAGGCCAGCGCGTCGAGTTCGAGCCCGGCGGTGTCCACGTCCGGGTACGGTCGGCCGAGCCGCTTCAGTTCGGCGATGGCACCCGGGTAGTTCCCGAGCCGGGCCTTTCCATAGATGACGGCCATCGCGGCCAGCGAGCGCATGTACTGCGGCAGGGCCGCGGGTGCTGCCTCGAAGTCGGCGAGGAGTAGCTCTGCCTTCGTTTGGGCACCGACTTCGGCGGCTGCCGCGAAAGCCATGGCCGCCGTGAGCGCGAACAGCTGCTGGGGGTCGGTCAACCGCAGCGCTTCGAGCGCGGCGCTTAGCGTGTTCAGGGCCTGGGCGGCCTTGCCCTGGTAGAGCAGGATGATGCCGTGCGCCGCGTGCACTCCCCCGCCGAAGGAAATCAGGTTGGGCCCGGATCCGGCGACGAAGCCGGTCAGGAGGCTTTCCGCCCCCTGCCAGTCGCCGGAGTGAATTGCGGCGGCCGCGGAACGGACCACGAGGAAGTCGGTGAGGAAGTAGAGCTCCTCGTGATCGGCCCCGGCGGCCTCGATGGCCCGGGTCATCGCAGCGAGGGCGCTCAGTCCCTTGCCGCCTGCCAGGAGCCGCTCCGCGTCGAGGCAGAGCCGGAACGCCTGTACGAGAGTGTTCGACGGCAGGGTGTTCGAGGGTAGGGTGCCGGCAGCCGCGTCCTCGGTGGACGCCCCCGCGGCCGGGGCTGCCGCGTACTCGCCCGCCAGCGCCAGGACCATGGCTTCCAGGATCTCCAGCCGCTCTTCCGTGGCACGGTGAATGGCTTCGGCGTCGTCCGGCCGGGCAGCAGCGAGGCGCTCGGCGGCGCGTCGGAGCACCTGTGCCCGCTTGATGATCTCTGCCGGCGTGTTCCCCAGCGCTGACATCGTTGCGGCCCACAGGAGGGATCCGGCCAGGAGCCCGGGGATGCTGTTTCCCTGCCCGAAATCGGCGTCGAGGATGTCCCGGGCCGCCACGTAGTCGGAGGCGTTGTAGCGGGTCCGTGCTATCACGGCGCGGGCCGCCATCTGCAGTTCCGGATCCTTGACGAGGACGGCAGCCTTGCGGGCGAGCTCGTCCTCGTAAAGCCGGCTCGCCAGCACGGCCGCCCTCAGGAGCTGCCGGTCCTCGACCTCCGCGCCGCACTCGATCGACCAGCTCACTTGCCGCAGCAGTCCCTCGGCAGACGTCGGCTCGCTGTCCATCTTGCGCAGCAGGCTCTGCCGAAGCTGCAGGCTCCTGGCCGGCGAAATCAGGTTCCGCAAGGTGTCGCCGTACACGGTATGCCACAGCCGCAGCTCACCCGTCCCGGTGTCCGTGACCCGGATCAGTTCGCTGTCGATCAGTGATCCCACGGCCTCTTCGCCGGCCACCGACTCGATCAGTTCCCGGGACACGGGTTCGGCCAACGCCACGAGGTTCAGGGCCTGGCGTTCTTCCGGCGAGCGCAGCAGCAGCTGGCGGCGCACGACGTCGGTCAGCCGGTCACCGTGGCTGTTCAGGTGCCGGGTGAACAACCAGACACCGTTGCGCCGCAGCAGCGTCCCGTCGTTCCTGGCGTCGTCCAGGAGCCCGTTGAGGAGCATCGGGTTGCCGCCGGAGGCCTCCCACAGGATCTCGGCGACGTTTGGCAGCACTTGCGAGCCGAGCTCGCCCTCCAGCATCTCTGTGGTCTGCGCGAGGGTGAGCGGGCGCAGGTCGTGCCGTTCGGCGATGCCTTCAAACCAGAGCTGCAGGAGCGGTTCCGGCAGTCCGGGCCGGGCCGCCGCGCCGACGAGCAGTTTCGCCCAGCCGGCCGCCGCCAGCTCCGCGAGGATTCCGGCCGTCGCCTCGTCGAGATCGTGTGCGTCGTCAACGACCAGCAGGAGGGGCTTCTGGGTGGCCCGCTTCTGCTCTTCCAGATGCGCCCACAGGGTCCTCAGAACGGCCAGCTGCGATGTTGCTTCCTGGACCGGCAGTCCGACGATGAAGGGGCCCAGGACACCGTAGGGCACCTTGGTCAGCGACGCGCTGCCATGGATCGGCACCGGCGTCACCTCCGGGCCCAGCTCCCCGACGACGGCATCGATGAGCCTTGACTTGCCCATCCCGCTGTCGCCGAGGACGAACACGGCGACATGGCTGCCGCCCTGGAGGGCTTCCACTGCCGACATCAAATCTTCCGACCTCCCGGTCAAGGCGCGGGCCGGCGCCGTGCCGGGGTTCCCCGCCGGCCCCCTAGATGAGTCCAAGCAGATCACTTCGCGAAGAAACGCCGAGCTTCGTGAACACCTGGTACAGGTGGCCCTCCACGGTCCTGACGGAAATGCCCACTTCCAGGGCGATGTCCTTGTTGGAGACCCCGTTCCCGGCCAGGGTGGCAATTTGCCGCTCCCGGTCTGTCAGCAGCGGACCCTTGTTGCGCGGCATGACTGGCAGCGCCGGCACGGACTCCGAGAGGCTCTCCAGCATGCTGTAAGCGGCGTTGGCGCTGGCGGTCAGCCCGGCGCCCTTCGCGAAGTCGAATGCGAGCGCGGCGCACCGGGCCTGGACGGCGTCCAGTTCGAGCCCCGCGGCCTCCCCGGCGGCTTCGAGCATGATCGCGGCGTCCTTCTTCCGGCTGCCGACGGCGACCGTCCGGGACAGCTCGGCCAGCGGCCCCTGCCGCAGCCCGGCGATTTCCTCCATGAAAAGAAAATCCTTGACGGTGCCGTTGACGGTGGCCCCGAGCATGCAGATGCCGGCCAGGGTGTAGCGGCCCTTCCGGAAATGCTCCTCCGCGGACCGTATCAACCGGTCCTTGGCCTCGGGGTCACCGAGCCACCGCGACGCCATATCCATGCAGAACTCGGTGGAACTGCCGACCGTGAAGCGGGCCGGGCCGTCAGCCGAGCGGGCCCGGTCCAGGTAGATCGTGGCCTGGACCGAGTTGCCGGTCTGGGCGTAGGCAAAAGCAGTGGCGGCGTAGGCCTGGCGCAGGGACTGCAGGCTCGCACGGACCTCCAGCTGGGCGATCGCGGCCAGCAACGGATCCAGAGCCATGTACCCGCGGCCGGCATAGACATAGGCGAGTCCGACGGCGAGGTCCGTAGCGGCGCTGCCGGAATGCAGCCCGTGCCCGGCCCGGCCGCTCGCGTCCTTGAGCATGTCGATGGCTTGGCGCCACAGGCCCGAGAGGAGCAGCACGTTGAAAGAGCGCCAGGCGAAGTTTTCCCGGATGCGCGGCACGTTGGACCACTCGCCCAGCTGTCCGCCGATTTCCCGCATGAGTTTGCGGGCATCGAGTTCGTGGCCGGTCATGGACCAGGCCTCCATCAGGATGATGGCCGACCTGAGCCGGTGCACGGGATCGGCACCGGGCACGTCCGTGGTGGCCGCGGTGGTAAGCCGCTCCATCATGGGCTCGAAATCCCCGATGAAAGAGAAATAGTTGAACTCGCACAGATCCAGGCAGAGCCCCGCCCGGGCAAGCGCCGCAGGGGCGGGGGACGGCTCGTCCAGGCTCAGGTCCTGGAGCCGGACCCTGGCCTGCCCGAGCAGTTCGGGGACCTGGCCGGAGCGGTCGTCCAGCCAGGCCATGCAGTCAGCCTTCGCCGCGATGAATTCGGCGAAGTTCTCGGCCGCAAGGCCGTTGACCTGCCGTTCGGAGACGTCGTCCAGCGCGGACATGGCCTGCAGCGGCAGGCCGAGCTGGAGGTAGGCAGCCGATTTTTGGAGTTGCCCTTCGGCCCATTCAGGATCCGAGGGAGAGAGGCTGCCGGCGCATTTGAGGGCAAATTTCGGGTCGAAGAGCTTGACGGCGGCACTGGCAGCCGCGACGGCGTGCGCGGGTGCCAGCTGGGCGTGGCAGTCGTGGGTCCACGCCGCGTAGGCCAGCAGGTCTTCGACTGTCAGCTCGTCCAGTTCATGTTCCTGGTGCCCGGGGACCTTGTCCCGGAGCTCCAGCCGGCGCTCCACGCTGAGCCAGTTGCGGACAATGTCGCCGAGGTAGCGGTCGCCCAGCGTGACGAGGTGACGGTCAGCGCGGTCGACCACGATCTGGCCGGCCTCTTCCATGTCGGCGATGACACCGGGGCTGTACATCCTGGCGAGCCGGGACAGGGGCAGGGTCCGGGCGCAGGAGAGGACGTCGATGACCTCCCGGGCCACGGGTGTTTCCCTGGCATACCTGGCTCGGACAATATCCTCCAGCGCCGTGCGGCCATCGAGCACAACCTCATCGAGCAGTGTCCACACGGATCCGGACAGGACAAGGTTTCCGCGTTCGATTTGTTCGGAGACGACGGCCTGCAGGAGCGTGGGGCTGCCGCCGACCAGCTGGTGCAGCTGGCTTGCCAGGGCGGTCGAGACCCGATGGCCCAAAGCTGACTGCAGGACCTCCAGCGTCTCGAGCTCGGTCAGGTTGGCGAGCCGGACCTCGGCGAGCTGGCCGGAAGTGATGAGCCAGTAGAAATCGGGCGGAAGGTCAGTGGTGCGCTGGGCCGTTGCGATCAACCGGGCGGTCCGGGTCTGCAGCAGGTTGAGCAGGACCCCGGTGCTGAGTTCATCGAGGGCGCCGGCGTTGTCGAGCAGGATCACGCACTGGCGCCCGGCGGCGTCGTCGCGGATCAGCGAGGTAATGCCGTGCAGGATGGCGGTCGGCGAGCCCAGGGAACTCTGCGGGAGCCGCGCAAGGGTGAAGGCGAGGCAGCCGTATGGCGTTGCCGACCCCGGCCCTGAACTGCGGAGCTGGATGGTGTACACCTCGGGGCCGAAGCCCGCGAGGGCGGTCCTGCCGACAAGCGTTTTGCCCACGCCGCGGTCGCCCGTGATGACGACGCCCATCCGGTCCTGGGCAAGCAGTTCCTGGCGGACACGCTCAGCATCAGCGTTCCGCGCCAAACCGGACCAGCCGTGTCTCGCGACCTGGCCGGCAGCATGTTCTTCTTCGGCGGGTGCCAATGTAGTGGAAACATTCCCCCAGCCCAGCGAATCCCTCGACATGTAGTTTCCTTCGTACCGCTTTGCAGACAGCAACCCCGAACTGCCCACTTAGAAGTAGCGTATCCCTATCCCCCGACGTGAGAGTAGACAGATCATAGCTGGAATGCGGAAAGCTTGGAAAGGAAACACGCAATCCGCATGCAACTTAGTCGCCGCCTGCCTGCCGCGGGCCCGGGCCGGCCCACGGTCGGGGCGTTTAGGCTGCGTGTTATTTTGCCTGCGTTTACGTCCGGGAGGGGTTACGTCGCCTTGGCGGGGTGGAACTTTTGTTGGGCGGCGGTGAGGCCGTCCCGGACCAGGACTTCGACGGCGTCGGCAGCTGAGTCGATGAGGAAGGGCAGTTCCTTTTTCTCCGGCGCGGAAAAGTCACGCAGGACAAAGTCCGCGGTCTCCATCCGTCCGGGCGGACGCCCGACGCCCACCCGCACGCGCAGGTAGTCCTTGGTGGCCAGGGCCTTGGAGATGTCGCGCAGTCCGTTGTGGCCGCCTTCGCCGCCGCCGATCTTGAGCCGCACGGTGTCGAAGGGGATGTCGATCTCGTCATGGACGGCAATGACATGGGCCGGATCGATGCCGAAGAACTGGGCCAGGGCAGACACCGGGCCGCCGGAGACGTTCATGTATGACAGCGGCTTGGCCAGCACGATCCGGGGTCCGCCGATGCCCAGACGCCCTTCGAGGACCTGGGCACGCGATTTGTGCGATTTGAAGCCACCGCCGACGCGCGAGGCGAGTTCGTCCAGGACCATCTGGCCGACGTTGTGCCGGTTGTGGCTGTACTCGGATCCGGGGTTGCCAAGGCCTACGATCAGCCAGGTGTCGGTCATGGGTCAGTCCTTCGGTGGGACGCGGCCGGGGGCGCGGCCAGTGGGGCGGGGCAAGCGGGGCGGGTCAGGTGGGGCGGGGCGGGCAGCCGGCTACGGGGCGCGTACGGCGCGGGCTACGGCACCAGAGACGACGGCGGCCGGGCCCCTGAGGGACCCGGCCGCCGTAAAATTCGCCGGAATTACTCGGCTGCTGCTTCGGCTGACGGTGCGGCCGCTTCGCCCTCTTCGCCCTCTTCGACGTTTTCGGTGGCCTCGGAGATGTTGACGACGAGTGCTTCGGGGTCGGCCAGCAGGGTGGAACCCTTCGGCAGGACGAGGTCGGAAGCGTGGATGTGCTCGCCGGCGCTACGGCCTTCGATGCTGACCTCGATGGCGGTCGGCAGGTGGGTTGCCTCGGCCTCGACGGAAACGACCGTCATTTCCAGGTTGTGGACGTTGCCCGGAGCCAGCTCGCCGCTGAGGTGAACGGGCACGTCAACGGTGACCTTCTCGCCGGTGCGGACGGTCAGCAGGTCGAGGTGCTCGATGATCTGCTTGATCGGGTTGCGCTGGATGTCCTTGACGAGGGCCAGGTGCTGCTCGCCGTCGATGTCCAGGGTCAGCAGGGCGTTGGCGGTGCGGACGGCCAGGGTGGTGGCCTTCGCCGGCAGGGTGATGTGGATCGGCTCGGCACCGTGGCCGTAGATGACGGCCGGGATCAAGTTGGCCATGCGGGCGCGGCGGGCGAAGCCCTTGCCGAATTCGGTGCGGACTTCTGCTGCGAGCTTCTGCTCAGACATGGATATCTCCTCGTGGGATTTCAAGCTGTGGGACTAAACGGTGTTCAGCAAGGGCGGAGGTCTGTTTACGACCTTCAACGCCGGGCTGCCGTGCGGCTGCCCTTCAGAAGGAGATTCAGACCCAGTCGATTACGGAGACCAGCAGTCCGGGTTCCGATTAATTCACATCAATACGGAATGCCGGCGCTCTCCCTCGCCAAGGTTTCGGTACAAGGCTACCAGCGGAGGGACCGGTTTCTGAAACCGGGCCCTCCGCCGGCCGGCTTAGGCCTGGCCGTCGAACAGGCTGGTGACGGAGCCGTCGTCGAACACTTCACGGATGGCGCGCGCGATCAGCGGCGCGATGGAGAGCACGGTCAGCTGCGGGAAGCGCTTGTCCGCGGTGATCGGCAGCGTGTTGGTGACCACCACTTCGCGGGCGCCGGACTCGGACAGCCTGCGGGCCGCCGGATCGGAGAACACGGCATGGGTCGCGGCGATGATGACATCCTTGGCGCCGGCGTTCTTGAGCACCTGGACGGCGCCGGAGATGGTTCCGCCGGTATCGATCATGTCGTCGATCAGGACGCAGGTGCGGCCTTCAATCTGGCCCACGACCGTCTTGGAGACGGCCTGGTTGGGCACGGTGAGGTCCCGGCTCTTGTGCACGAACGCCAGCGGCGCGCCGCCGAGGCGCTCGGCCCACTGCTCGGCCACGCGGACGCGGCCGGTGTCCGGCGAGACGACCGTGACCTTGTCCGAGCCGACCCGGGTGCGGATGTAGTCGGCCAGGAGCGGAATGGCCATCAGGTGGTCCACGGGGCCGTCGAAGAAGCCCTGGATCTGGGAAGTGTGCAGGTCCACACTCATGATGCGGTCGGCGCCGGCGGTCTTGTACAGATCGGCGACGAGGCGTGCCGAGATCGGCTCGCGGCCACGGCCCTTCTTGTCCTGCCGGGCGTAGGGGTAGAACGGGGACACCACAGTGATGCGCTTGGCGGAGGCCCGCTTGAGCGAATCGATCATGATCAGCTGTTCCATGAGCCAGTTGTTCAACGGGGCAGGGTGGGCCTGGATCACGAAGGCATCGGTGCCTCGGACGCTCTCGCCGGCCCGCACGTAGATCTCGCCATTGGCGAAGTCGTAGGCGTCCAGGGGCAGCAACTCGGTGCCGAGCTCCTTCGCGATCTCCTTCGCCAGCTCAGGGTGCGCGCGCCCCGCGGCCAGCACCAGCTTCTTCTCGCCGTGTGCCGTAATTTCGCTCATGATTGCTAGCCCTCTTCTGTCGGTGCCGGAGTAGTGGAGGATGTTGGGGCGGCGCCCGCGGCGGAATCCACCGCGGCAGCGGACTCGGCCAGGGCGGACTCGGCCAGGGCGGCGGAAACGGAACCGGGGCGGTTGGCCGCAACCCAGCCGTCCGAGTTCCGCTGCTTGGCCAGGGTGACTGCGAGGGCGCCGGCCGGGACGTCCTTGCGGATGATCGCACCGGCGCCGCTGTAGGCGCCGTCGCCCACGCGCACGGGGGCCACGAACACGGTGTTCGAACCGGTGCGCACACCCGAGCCGATCACCGTACGGTGCTTCTTCTCGCCGTCGTAGTTGGCCGTGATGTTGCCGCAGCCGATGTTGGTGTCCTCGCCGATCTCCGCGTCCCCGGCGTAGCCGAGATGGGACAGCTTCGAGCCGCGGCCGATCGTGACGTTCTTGGTTTCGTAGAACGCGCCGATCTTGCCGGTCTCGCCCAGGACGGTGCCCGGGCGCAGGTAGGTGAAGGGGCCCACGCTGGCGCGCGCCCCGATCGTGGAGCCGGAGCCATGGGTGCGGATCACCGTGGCGCCCTCGCCCACCGTGACGTCGGTCAACGTGGTGTCCGGGCCGACGACGGCGTCGCGCGCCACCGTGGTGCGGCCATGCAGCTGGGTGTTGGGCAGGAGCCGGACGTCCTCGTCGAGCGTCACCGTGGCGTCGATCCACGTCGTGGCGGGATCCACGACGGTCACGCCGGCGCGCATCCAGGCTTCGAGGGTGCGGCGGTTGAGTTCAGCGCCGAGCGCCGAGAGCTGGACGCGGTCGTTGGCGCCCTCCACCTGCCAGCGGTCTTCGGTGACGACGGCGGCGACGCGGCCGCCCGCGGCGCGGGCCAGGGCCAGGACATCGGTGAGGTACTTTTCGCCCTGGGCGTTGTCCGTGGTGACGTGGACCAGCGCGTCGCGCAGGACGGCGGCGTCGAAGGCGTAGATGCCGGAGTTGACCTCACGGATTTCGCGTTCGGCGCTGGTGGCGTCCTTGTGTTCGCGGATTCCCGTGACGGTTCCGTCTGCTGCGCGGAGGATGCGACCGTAGCCGGTGGCGTCCTCGAGCACGGCGGTGAGGACGGTGACGGCGTTGCCCTCGGCCTCGTGGGCGGCGACGAGCTCGCCGAGCAGGCCGCCGGTGAGCAGCGGGACGTCGCCGTACGTGACCACGACCGTTCCGCCCAGCCGTCCTTGGGGGTCGAGCGTGTCGAGCGCTTCCAGTGCCGCCTCGACCGCGCGGCCGGTGCCGGGCACATCGTCCTGGTCCACAATCAGGGCTTTCGGATCGAGGGCGGAGACGTGGGCGGCTACGAGGTCGCGTTCATGCCGGACCACCAGGGCCAACTCGCGGGGGCTGATACTGCGGGCCGCCTGGAGCGCGTGGCCGACCAGCGAGCGGCCGCCAATCTCATGGAGAATCTTGGGGGTACGGGATTTCATCCGGGTACCGGCCCCTGCAGCTAGGACGATCACGGCGGCTGGGCCAGTATTCTCGGGGCTCACGTATTGGCTCTCCTTGCTTGGTTGCGCAGTGTGTCTCGCCAAGTTCCGCCCATAGGACTCGAACCTATACTCCACGGCTCCAAAGGCCGGGGTGCTGCCATTACACCAGAGCGGACCGTGCCCAGGCTTGACCTGTGGCACGAGAATCAATTCTGCCACGAAGGTTGATGCTCGTGCGACTCAGCGCCGCGGAAGGGGCGGGCAGGCGCGGGTGGGCGCGGGTGGGCGCGGGTGGGCGGTGTGGGCAGGCGGTGTGGGCAGGCGGTGCGGCCGGCGCCACGGGACATGCCCATTCTTGGTCTGCGCGGCCGGACATGTGCCGCAGGATTCACGCGTTCCGTGGAACGTGCCTTCCTGGGCGTGCGCAGAGACCCCGTCCCCTAAGCGGGACATGCCCAGCGTTGGTCCCGAGCAACGGACACAATGCCAATATGCCCATCCCTGGCCCGCGCCGAGGGACATGCCCTGCGGGATTTCGGCCCTCAAAGGGACATGTCCAGCGGCGGGTGCTCACGCTGGGCATGTCCCGCGGGATTCACGCGTTCCGCGGAACGTGCCTTCCCGGGCGTGCGCCGCGACCCCATTCCCTACGCGGGACATGCCCAGTGCTGGTCCCGATCAATGGACACAATGCCAATATGCCCATCCCTGGCCCGCGCCCAGCGACATGCCCAGCCGGATTTGAGCCCTGCAAGGGACATGTCCAATGCTGGCCCGCGCCGAGGAACATGCCGAGCGGGATTTGAGCCCTGCAAGGGACATGTCCAATGCTGGCCCGCGCCGAGGAACATGCCCAGCGGAAATTCAGCCCTGCAAGGGACATGTCCCGTGCTGGCCCGCGCCGAGGGACATGTCCCGCGGGTTTTGAGGGCTGCAAGGGACATGTCCAGCGGTGGGTGCCCACGCTGGGCATGTCCCGGGGATGGGCAGGAGGCTACTCCCCCAGCACTTCCAGGGCCTCGAGCCATTCGAGTTCAAGGGCTTCGCGTTCCCCGGCCAGTTCCTGGAGTTTCGCGTTGAGTCCGGCGAGCTGGTCGAACTTGCTCGCGTCCCCGGCCCCGGCGGTCATCTGGGCGTGGATCTTGTCTTCCTGCTGCTTGAGTTTGCCGAGCTGGCGGTCGATCCGGTTCTTGGCCTTGCGGGCGTCGCGCTTTTCGGCCTCAGACGGGCCGCTGGCGACGGGAGCGGATCCCCCGCCGGCGGAGGTGACGGGGTTGCCGCCGCCGGTGATCGTGGAGCCTGCCAGGGCCCCTTCCCGCAGTTCGAGGTACTGGTCCACGCCGCGGGGCAGGGCGCGGATCTTGCCGTCGCCAAGGAGCGCCATCTGGTGGTCCGTGACGCGCTCGAGCAGGTAGCGGTCGTGGCTGACGACGACGAGCGTGCCGGGCCAGCCGTCGAGCACATCTTCGACGGCGGCGAGGGTGTCGGTGTCGAGGTCGTTGGTCGGCTCGTCAAGCATCAGCACGTTCGGCTCCCCCACGAGCAGGCGCAGGAGCTGCAGCCGCCGGCGTTCGCCACCGGAGAGGTCCTTGACCGGGGTCCACTGCTTTTCGTTGGTGAAGCCCAGCTGCTCCACGAGCTGGCCGGCGGTGAATTCCTTGCCGCCGACGTTGAAGGAGCGCTTTTCCCGCTCGATCACTTCGATCACACGCAGGTCCGAGACGTCGTCGAGTTCCTTGACCTCCTGGGTCAGGACCGCGGTGACCACCGTCTTGCCGCGCTTGACCTTCCCGGAGGAGGGCTGGATCTCGCCGTTGAGGAGTTTGAGCAGGGTGGTCTTGCCGGCGCCGTTGACGCCCACGAGGCCGAGCCGTTCCCCGGGGGCGAGGCGCAGCGTGATGTTGTCGAAGAGCTTCTGCCCGGGCTCGCCGCCGAGGAAGTCCAGCGAGACGTGCTCGAGGTCCAGGACATCCTTGCCCAGCCGGGCGGTGGCCATCTTGCTCAGCGCCGTCGAGTCGCGCGGCTCGGGGACGTCCGCGATCAGGGCGTTGGCTGCCTCGATCCGGAACTTGGGCTTGGCGGTGCGGGCCGGGGCACCGCGCCGGAGCCAGGCGAGTTCCTTCTTCACGAGCTGCTGGCGCTTGCTTTCCATCACTGACGCGGAGCGGTCCCGCTCCGCGCGGGCCAGGACGTAGGCGGCATAGCCGCCGTCGAACGGGTCCATGATGCCGTCGTGGATTTCCCAGGTCTTGGTGCAGACTTCGTCGAGGAACCACCGGTCGTGGGTGACCACGAGGAAGGCGCCCTGGTTGGCCCGCCAGCGGGTCTTCAGGTGCCGGGACAGCCACGCGACGCCTTCGACGTCGAGGTGGTTGGTGGGCTCGTCGAGCATGATGACGTCGTGGTCCTCGATCAGCAGCTTGGCCAGCGCCACACGCCGCTTCTGCCCGCCGGAGAGCGCGTGGACGTTGGCGTGCCAGTCGACGTCGGACACCAGCCCGCCCATGACTTCACGGATCTGGGGATTGCGGGCCCACTCGTAGTCGGCCTGGTCCCCCACGATCGCGGCGCCGACGGTGAGGTCGCCGTCGAGCACGTCGCTCTGGTCCAGGTAGCCGATGTTGACCTCGCTGCGCTTGGTCACCCGGCCGGAGTCCGGGGTGGAGCGCATGGCCAGCAACCGCATCAGGGTTGACTTGCCGTCACCGTTGCGGCCCACCATGCCGATCCGGTCGCCCTCTTCAAGGCCGAGGGTAATGCCATCGAGGACGGTACGGGTTGCATACGAGACCGTGAGGTTCTCGCCGCCGAGCAGGTGTGCCACTGGGAACTGCTTTCTTAGGTGTATCGGTGAAGTGAAGCTGTGAAGTCATCGGATGCGATGCGTCAAAAGCTCCTAAAGGAGCGTATCGGAGATGATGCGGGCCCCGTGCACCGGCCCGTGCACCGCCATGGCGTCGAGGCTGTGGTGCCGCAGCTCTTCGGCGAGCCCGGCGGCCGCGGCGGGGCTGTGTGCGAGGAACGCGACGGTGGGTCCGGAGCCGGAGACGATGCCCGCGATCGCGCCGCAGGCCTCGCCGCGGCCCAGGGTCTCGCGCAGGCCCGGGGCCAGTTCGATCGAGGCGCGCTGGAGGTCGTTGACCAGCACGCGGCTCAGGGCGTCGGCATCGCCGCTGCGCAGAGCCGTGAGCACGCCGGGATCCACGGCGTCGGGTTCGTCCACCGCCAGGCCCTCGGCCGCGCGCAGGCGGTCCAGGGTGCGGTAGACCTCAGGGGTGGGCAGGCCGAAGTCCGCGCTGACCAGGACCCAGTCCGTCTGGGCCTTGACCAGGGCCGGCGAGAGGTCATCGCCCAGGCCCAGTCCGACGGCGGTGCCGCCCAGCAGCGCGAAGGGAACATCGGCGCCGAGCTCGGCGGCCAGGTGGGCCAGCTCGTCGCGGGACAGTCCGCTGTTCCACAATGCGTCGCAGGCCAGCAGGGTGGCGGCGGCGTCGGCCGATCCGCCGCCCATGCCGCCAGCCACGGGCACCCGTTTGGTGATCTCCAGGTGGACACCCGTGGAGTGTTCCGAGACGTCGGCCATGATGGCGGCGGCTTTGTAGGCCAGGTTGCGGTGATCGAGCGGAATGTCCACCCCGTCGAGGTCCACGGTGCTCGCATCGCTTATGCTGACGGTGATCTCGCCGGTATCGGTGCTGGTGGCGGCAATTTCTTCGTAGAGCGAGACAGCCAGGTAGACGCTCGCCACGGAGTGGTAGCCGTCCGGCCGCAGCGGTCCGACATCCAGTGAGACGTTAACCTTGCCTGGAGCTTTCACCCGGACGGTCCTCGCGGCAAAGCGCCCTCTCACTGCGTTCATGGCTCCACGCTATGGCATCGCGGCCCGGGCTCCAAGCACGCAACCGCCCCCGGCGGCGCCCATGCGGAGCTCACAAGGAGCTCAGGAGTCCGGTTGTCCGTGGGCTTCGGCGATTCTGGCGAACGCCGCGATGTCGATCACTTCGCCGCGTGCGGTGGGGTCGACGCCGGCGGCCCGCAGGCAGCGTTCGGCCTCGGCGGCGCTGCCGGCCCAGCCGGCCAGCGCGGCCCGGAGCGTCTTGCGGCGCTGGGCGAAGGCGGCGTCGATCACGGCGAAGACCTGCTCCCTGGTGGCGGTCGTGACGGGGGGCTCCCGGCGCGTGAAGGCGACGAGTCCGGAATGGATCTTGGGCGCTGGCCAGAAGACGTTCATGCCGATCACGCCGGCTTTGCGCATGCTGCTGTACCAGGCGGCTTTGACGGATGGAACGCCGTAGGTCTTGGAGCCGGGGCCGGCCGCGAGCCGGTCGGCGACTTCATCCTGGACCATGACCAGGCCGTGCTGCAGGCTCGGGAAGTGCTGCAGGAGGTGCAGCACCACGGGAACGGCCACGTTGTAGGGAAGATTCGCCACGAGGGCGGTCGGTTCGACGGGAAGTTCGGTGACCCGCATGGCGTCGGCCAGGACGAGGTGGAAGTTCCCGGCGGCGTGCGGACGCCACTCGGCCACAGTGGCCGGCAGGCGCCCGGCAAGGACCGGATCGATTTCGACGGCGACCACGCTGCGGGCGGCGTCCAGCAGGCCAAGGGTCAGTGACCCGAGTCCGGGGCCGACTTCCAGGACGGTCTCATCGGCGCGGATGTCGGCGGCGTTCACGATCCGCCGGATGGTGTTGCCGTCGATGACGAAGTTCTGCCCGAGGGTCTTCGTGGGCCGCACGCCGATTTCCTCTGCCAGCCGGCGGATATCGGAGGCACCCATCAGCGGTGCGGGCGCCGCTCCGGGCAGGCTTTCGGGGGCGGAGGGGCTCGGTTCAGTCACCTAGGTATCCTATCCCGGCGCCGGTACGCCGCAGGCCGGGTCCGGAGGGAATCCGGACCCGGCCTGTGCTCTCCCTGGCTGTGGTCGGCAGCCGCGGGAGTCGGGCGTTCAGTGGCGGGCGGTCAGTGGCGGGCGGTCAGCCGCCGGCCTGGCCTGCTAGCTGGAGGCGGCCCAGCCGCAACCCCAGGGCTGCAGTCCGCGCTGGGCGTAGACCCGGTTGGCGACGGCGATCTGCTGGGCCTTGGTGGCGGCAGCGGCGTTCGGGGCGTAGGCGCCGCCGCCCGAGCTGAGCCAGGTGCCGACGTCGAACTGCAGGCCACCGTAGTAGCCGTTGCCGGTGTTGGTGGACCAGTTGCCGCCAGATTCGCACTGGGCGATCTTGTCCCACATGCCCTGGTTCATCATGGCGGGGGCGGCCGCACCGGTGTTGGCGGCGGGCTTGGGCTTTTCCTTGGTGCCGACAGTGACCTTTTCGGTGACGGGCTGGACGCTGACGGTCTCGGACACCAGGGTCCGGGAGGCTTCGCGGCCATCCACGAGGACCAGCTTGAAGTTCTTGCTGGTGGTGCCGGCGACGCCGGCCTGGGTGACCTTCTTCTCACCCTTGAACATGTCAGCACTCTCGGTGGTGAGTGTTTCGAAGGCGACGGGCTCGGTGGTGTTGGCCGTCTTGCTGACGTCGACGCGGGAGACCTTAATCACCATGTCATTGACCACCGGGGCGTTCCCGGGCTGGGATACGCGGTCGCTGGCCCCGAGCGAAAGCCCGGCGTCCTCGAGCACTTTGGCGACTGTGGCCGCCGTCGTGGTGGTCGCTGCCGCCTTGCCGTCCGCAACGAGGCTCACCTTTTTAGGCGTCGAGATGGAGACGAAGGAGCCGGAGACGGCGAGCTGGGCGTCCTTGGGCACGGAGACCTGCGAGGCGCTGGCCACGCCGAGTTCGGTCACGAGCCCCTCGACGGTGGGTGCGGTGGTGGAGATGGTCCGTTCGGCGCCGTCCAGGCTGACCTTGACGGCCTTGGCGAGGTTGACGTTGATGACTGACCCGGCCTGCACGTGGGCGTCCGCTGAAGGCGACACCCTGTCAGATGGCTGCAGTTCAACCTTGGCACTCTTGACGACTTCCCCGACGGTTCCGCCGAAGGTCTGGACGGAGCTGACTTTGCCATCCACGTTGAGTGTGATCGTCTTGTTATTGCCGACGAAGGCCACGAGGCCCAGCACCAGTGCCACCAGCACCACGAGCTGCGTGCCAACCTTGACGAAGCTGAACTTGCCGTCCGATGTGAAGAACTTGACCACAATTGCCCGAATCTCTTGGACCTTCCGGGCACGGGGAAAAGTGCACGTGGCCATCCACCGCGAGCGCGCCAACGGCGGCTCCGGACAGCGTCCGGAGCGTCACGGAACATGCGTGCACTGCCTCACCCAAAACGAGAGCGCGCATGTGGTTTGTTGGCCACAATGCACGCCCTGCTGGAGTGAAATTATCCGTAGGCCTTCCCCGACCCCGGCTAATAGTTGACCACTGTAATCGAAGCGTTATAAAGGAACCAAGAATTTGTGCATACCTGGTATCTATGCCGGGGAGCTGGATGAGGGCGGTTCAGTCCCAGGATCCGTACGCCCGCACCGTATTTGCGGCGATCTGCGCACACAGCCCGGAAAGCTCCGACCCGGTCACATCGGCCATAGCCCGCACGGTGTACGGAACCATGTAGCTCGCGTTGGGCCGGCCGCGATGCGGGTGCGGGGTGAGGAAGGGCGCGTCGGTCTCGACCAGGATCCGGCTCGGCTCAGCGATAGACAGCGCGTCCCGCAGGTCCGTCGCGTTCTTGAATGTCACAGTTCCGGCAAAGGACATGTACCAGCCCTCCGCGTTGCAGGTCCGGGCGAGTGCCTCGCCGCCGGAGAAACAGTGGAAGACCACCCGCTCCGGGGCCCCCTCTTCGCGCAGGACCTGGACGACGTCGTCGTGGGCGTCGCGGTCGTGGATTTGCAGCGTCAGTCCGAGCCGTTTGGCGATGTCGATATGGCGGCGGAACGAATAGCGCTGGTGGGTCAGGCCCTCCCCCTCGGTCCGGAAGAAGTCCAGGCCGGTCTCCCCGATCGCCCGGATCCTCGGATGGCCGGCGAGCGCCTCGATCTCGGCCAGGGCATCCTCCAGGCCGCCGCGCCGGGCGTAGCCGGGGGCGTCGTTGGGGTGGAGGGCAACAGCGCCCAGGAGCCGGGAATCGAGGTCGACCGCGTTGACCGTAAACCGGGACGATTCGAGGTCGCAGCCCACCTGCACGGCGCCTTGCACGCCCACGGCGGCGGCGGCATCGAGGGCGTCCTTGATGCCCACCTCAAGCTCCGCGTCGGGAAAGTCCAAATGCGTGTGGTTGTCCATGACCGGCACGGGAAGCGGTTCCGGTGCGGGCGGATACCCGCTGCGTCCGGTACCGTCGTTTCCAGGCGACCGGAAGGGGACGGGAGTGAGGGGATTGAGCATTCATCCACCCTAACCGGAGGCCAGATTTCCCCGGAACTCTCTGTCAGGGCCGGCAGTTGTGTTAGTAGTCTGTTAATACTCTGTAATTTCCCCGTTAGGAAACAGGTGAATGCCACTGCGGGGCCCCGGCCGCCGCGGGCGGTCAGATCCGGGACCCACCAGGGCTGAAAGGCTGCCGATGGATTACCACCGCACTTCCGTAGACGACATCCTCCCCCAGGGACAGAGTCTCCCAGGCCGCCCGTCCTTGGACCCAAACGCATCCGGACAGCGGCCCCCGCGGCATGAACTGCCGGCCATGGATGCCGACGCTTTCCACTCAGCCAGCACCCGGATCCTGACGGCGATCAATACGGTCATCGACGGCAAGGCCGAAGCGGCCAAACTGGCGCTCACGGTCCTCCTCGCCCAGGGCCACCTGCTCCTCGAAGACGTCCCGGGGGTGGGCAAGACGCTCCTGGCGAAGACGCTGGGCCGCACCATCGACTGCTCCGTCAGCCGGATCCAGTTCACCCCGGACCTGCTCCCGTCCGACGTCACGGGCGTGTCCATCTACAACCAGGCGACCCGGACCTTCGAGTTCCGGCACGGCGCGGTGTTCGCCAATATCGTCATCGGGGACGAAATCAACCGCGCCTCGGCCAAGACCCAGTCAGCCCTGCTGGAGTGCATGGAGGAGCACCAGGTCACGGTGGACGGCACGTCCTACCGGCTGGATGAGCCCTTCATGGTGGTGGCGACGCAGAACCCCATTGAGATGGAGGGCACGTATCCGCTGCCGGAAGCGCAGCGGGACCGCTTCATGGCCCGGATTTCCATGGGCTACCCGGACCGTGAGTCCGAGATGGAGATGCTCGAAACCCACCAGGCCTCCTCTCCGCTGGCGCGTGTGACGGCAGTGGTCACCGCGGCGGAAGTGGCCGCCATGATTGCCACGGTGCAGCAGGTGTACGTGTCCCGGTCCATCAAGGAATACACCGTGGCCCTGGGCCGGGCCACGCGGGAAAGCGGGCTTCTCCGGCTCGGCGCCAGCCCGCGGTCCATGCTGCAGCTCCTGCGTGCGGCGAAGGCCACCGCCGCGCTGGAGGGACGGGACTTTGTGCTGCCGGACGACGTCGTCAGCGTCGCCGAAGCGGTGCTCGCCCACCGGATCATCCTCGACCGCAAGGCGGCCAGCGCGGGTGAGACGCCGCAAAGCGTCATCCGGGCCATCATCGCCAAGATACCCGTCACCCCGGACGTGACGGCCTCACCCAACGGAACCGGCGGCCCTGGCCGGAAGAAGGCCTCGGCCATGGCAGCCGCGCCGCCGCCCAACGTGCCCAATCCGCACTAGGGAATGGCTCCGCCGTGGCGATAAGGGATCGGTTCCCCGGGCACTTCTTCAGCAGCCGCGGCTGGGGCCTGCTCGGCGCGGGTGCGGTGTCGCTGCTGGCCGCGCAGATCATGGGGCGCCGGGACCTGCTGGCCCTGGCCGTCCTGCTGCTGGTGCTGCCGGTGCTCGCCCTGGCTGGAACCCGGGTCCTGAAGCCGAGGTTCCGGGTCTACCGCGAATTCAGCCCGTCGCCGGTTGAAACGTCCGCCCGTGCCACGGTGCGGCTGGCCGTCGCGCGGACCGGGGCGGGCACAGGCCACGCCGTCATGGAGGAACACTTGCCGGCCCGGTTCGGCGAATCGCCTGTCTTCCGGTTCCCGGCACGTGCGGCAGCCGGCGGCACCAGCCGCTATGAGTACCACCTCCGCTCGGCCAGGCGCGGCCAGTTCCTGATCGGGCCCGTCACGGCGGAATTCAGCGATCCCTTCGGGCTCTCCTTCCACCGCCACGCGATTGACGACGGCGACCTCCTCACCGTGACGCCCGCCGCCATCGAGCTGCCGGAGACGGGGCTCGCCGGTGCCCGCGGGCACGACGGTGTCACACCCACGCGGGCCCGGGCCAATCCCAGCGACGACGACGTCATGACCCGCGAATACCGCCACGGGGATCCGCTGCGCCGGGTGCACTGGGCCGCGACCGCCCGCCACGGTTCGCTCATGGTGCGGCAGGAGGAATCCGTCACGACCCCCGAGGCGACCATCATCCTGGACCAGCGGCTCTCGGCCTACCCCCACGGGGTGTTCGGCCACAGTGCACATTCCTCCGGCGGCCACCCGGGCGGCGGCGAGGGGGACGGCCACGACCTGCTGACCTCTGATGCCTTCGAGTGGGCTGTCACGGCGGCGATGTCGATCGGGGCGCACCTCGCGGAACGCAACTACTCACTGCGGTTCCTGGACAGCGCGGGCGCGCCGGCCTTCCGGAATTCGCCGTCCGCTCCCGACCCGGAAGCCGAGGAATACACCGGAACGGCCGGGCTGCAGTCCATCGCCGAAAGCCTGGCTGCCATCGAGCTTTCCGGCCCGCACCACACCCACCACCACAACCACCCGCGCCGTGACCGCACGGCGCCCCGCCCCCAGGCCCGCCCGCAGGAGGCCGCGGCGGGAACCAGCACCGGGTCCTCCGCGGCGGGTGGATTCCGCTCCGGGGCCGCTGCGGGCACCGGGGGTGCCCCGCACGCCTTCGACGACACCCTGATGGACAAACTTTCCGCCCACCGGCTGCGCGGACCTGTCCTGGCGGTCCTGGGCAGCCTGACTCCGGCCGAGGCCCGGGCGCTGTCCCCGGCCGCCGGGTTCGGCGCGAACGCCTTCGCGCTGCTGGTCACGGACCGGGCACAGGACTCCGGCGAAGTGCCCGAGGTGCTGGAGGCGCTGCGGCTGGGCGGATGGCGGGCCCTGGCCGTATCCGCCCAGAGCTCGCTGCCTGACGCCTGGGCAGCCTTCGACCAGGCAGACCCGGGGATGTCCGCCGGGGCCGACGTCCGCCGCGGCGTGGGGGCCCGGCCATGACCCTCGCCCCGCAACGCAGCCACGGAACCGGCACCGGCACGGCCGGCGAAGAAGAACCGACAGCCCTCTCCCCCGGTGCGGCGTCCCGGCCGGACGGACCCGGTGCCAAGCCCTGGGTGATGGCGACCGCCGTCGCGGTGGCCGTCGCGGGCGCGGCCCTCGGATTCAACGGCGTCCTGCGGGGCTGGGCCTGGTACTCCCCGGTGTTCAGTACCGTCCTCTCCGTTGCGTTCTCCCTCGCGGTGCTCCGGTCCCTGCGTGCCCGGCCCTGGCTGGTCACCGCCGGCGGCCTGGTTACGCTGATCGTGGCCGTGACCTTCATCTTCTTCCGGCAGCACAGCATTGCCGGGTTCATCCCCTCCCCGGAGACCATGAACTACCTGGGAAAGTTCCTCCGGCGGGCCAGCGAAACGGTCCTGGCCGAGAGCACCCCAGTGGCCCCCAACGCCGGAATCGTCATGCTGATCTGCGCGGTCCTCGGACTGCTCGTGATCCTCATCGATGCCCTGGCGTTCCCGCTGGCGCTGCCGGCCACGAGCGGGCTCGGAATCCTGGCAATCCTCGTGGTGCCGGCCATGGTCAAGCCGCAAAGCGTGGGGGTGCTGGGGTTCGTGGGCGCCGCAGTCGGGTACCTGTTGATCCTCGGCTGCAGCCATTGGTACACGCCGGATACCCGCACCCTGGCCGACACCGCCCGCAACCCCGGGCAGCTGCGGCGCGGCACGGTCACGGCCGTCGCGGCGCTGACCCTCACGCTGGTGCTGCAGCTGGTCATCCCGGGTTTCGACCAGGGCACGTTCCCGCAGGGCTCGCGGCTGAACCCGTTCGGCGGCGCCACCGGCCTCAATCCGATGATCAGCCTGGGCAACAGCCTGCGCAGCCCCTCCGGCGAGGGCCGGATCACCTTCGCCACGAACGCGCCGACGACGCCGTACCTGCGCTCGGTGACGGTGGACACCTTTGACGGCGATGCCTGGTCACCCGATGACCGGGAGTCGAGCCGGCAGCCGGGAACGGGCCGGCTCGAGGCCGGGCATGAGACCGCCCCGGCCGAGCTCCGCGTGATTACGGCCGTCAACACCGGCCAGTACACGAGCCCGTACCTGCCCGCGCCGTATGCGCCGGAAGCTGTCAACGGCCTCTCGGGGCGCTGGAGCTGGGACCCCGCCACGCTGAGCATCAAGGGTGTGGACACAAATTCCCGCGACCAGCAATATGTGGTCTCGTCCGTGACTCCGCAGCTCACGGCAGCGCTGCTGGCGGGCGCTTCCGGGCAGGTGCGCGGTGTCCCCGAACTGTTCCTCCGGGAACCGTCGAATGTTCCGGAGGTTGTGCGCAGCACGGCTAAGACTGTGACGGCGGGTGCCAACTCGCCGTATTCGCGGGCCATGGCCATCCAGAGGTATTTGCGCTCCGCCGAGTTCACCTACTCTCTGCAGTCCCCCGTGCAGGGCGGCTACGACGGCAACGGCCTGTCCGTGCTGGCGGACTTCCTGACCCAGAAGAGCGGCTACTGCATTCATTTCGCCTCCGCCATGGCCGTGATGGCCAGGCTGGAGGGCATTCCGAGCAGGATCGCCGTGGGCTACGCGCCGGGGCGGCCCACCGGGGCCACGGTGGCGGTCTCGGGCCAGGGCCCGCTTCCGGAGTTCGAGGTCGATGCCCGGGACGCCCACGCCTGGCCGGAGCTCTACTTCCAGGGCGTGGGCTGGGTCGCGTTTGAGCCGACACCGTCCCGCGGCGTCGTTCCGGCGTACGCCACGGATGCCGCCGCCCGCAGCGGTGCCAGCACCAACGACCGCAACGACGCCCTGACCCCCGGTGACGGTTCCACCCAGGCACCGTTCCCGGCCCCCGGCACGGTCCCGCTTCCCGGGGCGGGCACACCGGCGCCCAGCGGCGCGCAGGCGGCACAGGCGCTGTACGGTGTTGCCGCCGTGCTGCTGCTGGCGCTGCTGGTGGCCTCCCCGCGGCTGGTGCGCAGCGGCGTGCGGCGCCGCAGGCTCAGGACGGCGGCCCGCGGCAATCCCGGCGTCACGGCCGGGACGGCGCTGCCGGCCTGGGCGGAACTGCGGGATCTGGCCACGGACTACGGGGTGGCGCCCGGAGCGAGCGAAACGCCGCGGAATTTCTCCGAGCGGTTGCGCGCCTCGACGGTTTTCGGGGAACCCGGCGGTGCGGACGGGCCCGGCCAGCGGGCCGCGGCGGCCCTGACCGAGGACTTCGAACGTGAGCAGTACGGCCGCCCGGGCGGCGTGGCCGGCCCGGCGCGGACCGCAGGCTCCGCGGATCCGGCCGACTCCGCCGCTGCCAGGATCGCCCTGGTGCAGGCCTCGCTGCGCGCCAACGCCGGCTTCCTGGTCCGGCTGCGCGCGGCATGGCTGCCGCCGTCGGTCATGGCCGGCTGGCGGCGGGCCCTCCGGCTGCCCCGCGGGTTCCTCTCCCGGACAGCACTACGCACCCGGCGGGGGTTCGCGGGATCCTGGGGGAAGATCCGCAACTCCGTCCGCCGGGTGCGCCGCGGGTAGCTGGTGTGGCTAGCCGGCGTAGGGGTCGGCGATGCCGATGTACTGCGTGTAGAGGTATTCCTCGATGCCCTCGAGACCGCCTTCGCGCCCCAGGCCGGACTGCTTGACGCCGCCGAACGGGGCGGCAGCGTTGGAGACCACGCCGGCGTTCAGGCCCAGCATGCCGGTCTCAAGCCGTTCGCCCATCCGGATGCCCCGGTTCAAGTCCCGGGTGAAGACGTAGGCCACCAGCCCGTATTCGGTGTTGTTCGCGAGCCGGACAGCCTCGTCCTCGGTGTCAAAGGTGATGATCGGGGCGACGGGTCCGAAGATTTCCTCGGACAGGATCCGGCTGCCCTCGGTCACGCCGGTGAGGATCGTGGGCTTGTAGAAGTAGCCCGGGCCCTCGACGGCGGAGCCGCCGGTCACTGCGACAGCACCGGAGTTCACGGCGTCGGTGACGAGTTCGTGGACCTTGTCCCGGCTCTTGGCATCGATCAGCGGGCCGACCTTGGACTCGGCCTCGGTGCCCCGGGCCGTGGTCATCTCCGCCATCTTCGCGGCGAACTTCTCCGCGAACTCGGCCGCGACGGACTCGTGCACGATGAACCGGTTCGCCGCCGTGCAGGCCTCGCCCATGTTCCGCAGCTTCGCCAGCATCGCCCCGGCGACTGCGGCGTCGATGTCGGCGTCCCCGAACACGACGAACGGGGCGTTCCCGCCGAGTTCCATCGAGGTCCGGAGCACCGTCTCGGACGCATCAGCGAGCAGCCGGCGGCCGACCTCGGTGGAACCGGTGAAGGACAGCTTGCGCAGGCGCTGATCCTTGATCAGCGGACCCGTGGTGGCGCCGGCCGTGGAGGTCGGGATGACGTTCAGGACACCGGCGGGCAGGCCGGCCTCGACCATCACGGCCGCGAACAGCTGGGAGGTCAGCGGGGTCAGGTTCGCGGACTTGAGCACCATCGTGCAGCCGGCCGCGACCGCGGGGGCGATCTTGCGGGTGGCCATCGCCAGCGGGAAGTTCCACGGCGTAATCAAAAGGCACGGGCCCACGGGCTTCTTGGTCACCAGCAGCCGGGACTTGCCGTCCGGGGAGACCGAGTAGCGGCCGAACGCGCGGACGGCCTCTTCCGAGAACCAGCGCAGGAACTCGGCGCCATAGGTGACCTCGCCACGGGCCTCGGCCAGCGGCTTGCCCATCTCCAGGGTCATCAGGAGCGCGAAGTCCTCGGCCCGTTCGGTCACCAGCTCGAAGGCGCGGCGCAGGATCTCGCCGCGTTCCCGGGCCGGGACCTTGGCCCAGGACTCCTGCGCTGCAGCGGCCGCGTCCAGGGCCGCCTTGCCGTCCTCGGGGCCGGCGTCGGCAATGCTGAGCAGGACCTTCCCGGTCGCGGGATCCTCGACGTCGAAGGTCTTCCCGGACACGGCCGGACGCCATTCGCCGTTGATCAGCAGACCCGTCGGAACGGACGCCAGCAGGGCGCTCTCCCGGTCCGCGGAAACAATAGGCTGGGCAGTTACAGTCACAATGACTCCCTCGTCAGCAATTCGGTTGAACTAGTGTGAGCACAAGTTTTTGAATGAGTTCTCGTTGTAGGCGCTCGTTCCCACAGGCAGGCACGGGCGTCTGGATTACTGCCACGCTACTGCCGCGCTCACTGGCAAGTCTATGCATGCGCGCACTACTGTATCCAAACTATGCTGTGCAGCTGCACAACCGTCCTGCGTGGGCGTGGAGCCCGGTTCCGGCCCCCGAGGCACGGCGGCGCGCCGGAACCCGCCGCCCGGCACCCACCACCTGGCTCAGCGCACGGCTCAGCGCGCGGCGAGGACCGCGGCATAGAGTTCGCGCTTGCTGACCTTCGCGTCATCGGCCACTGCGGCGACGGCCTCCTTCAGCCGGATGCCCTGGGCTATCAGCCCGTTGACGGCAGCCACATGATCCTCGGGACGGCCGGGTTCGCGTTCCGGGGCGCCGCCCACTACCACGGCAATTTCGCCGCGCACTTCGCTTGACTCGGCCCATTCAAGCAGTTCGCGCAGGGTGCCGCGGATGACCTCTTCATAGGTCTTGGTGAGTTCACGGCAGACGGCGGCCCGGCGGTCGGCGCCAAAGCTCTCCCGCAGGGCCCTCAGCATGGGCTCCAGCCGGTGCGGCGCCTCGAAAAACACCATGGTGCGCCGCTCGGTGTCGAGATCCGCCAGCCGCGAGGAACGTTCACCGGCCTTGCGCGGCAGGAAGCCCTCGAAGCAGAACCGGTCCGTCGGCAGGCCCGACAGTGCCAGGGCGGTCAGCACGGCGGAGGGTCCGGGCGCGGCGGTGACGGTGAGGCCGGCCGCCACGGCGCCTTCAACCAGCCGGAACCCCGGATCAGAGACCGAGGGCATGCCGGCGTCGGTCACCATCACCAGGGTCTTGCCGGACCGGACCTGCGCCAGCAGGTCAGCCGTCTTGGCTGCCTCATTGTGCTCGTGATAGCTGATGATCCGGCCCGCCACAGTGACGCCGAGGTTCTGCACGAGGCGGTGCAGCCTCCGGGTGTCCTCCGCGGCGACGATGTCCGCCGTCGCGAGCAACTCCACGAGCCGCGCCGAGGCATCGCCCGCATTGCCGATCGGCGTCGCGGCGAGGACGATCCTGCCGGGCCCCCCGGAGGCGGACACAGAGGCGGAAACAGACGCCGAATCAGGGACGGGAACGGCGGCGGCGTCATCGCCGTCGAAGGGAGGATCGAGGGGAGGAAGGGGGGAAGGGCTGGGTTCGTGGTCCACAGGACCAGCCTACTGCCGCCGGGGCGGGGGCCTGCGAGCACAGCTGCGAAAGGTAGCATGGGCAACGTGACCCAGACCCCCACGCGGCAGCCCGAGACTGGCCCTGATGCATCGCCGGCAACAGGTCCCGGCCGTCCCGACGGCCGGGCGGCCGGCAAGGACCGGAACCGCTTCAGCACCGGCCGCAACCTTGAAGGGCACCGCTGGATCGGCCGCCCCGCCGAGGCCAACACCCCGGAGGCCCTCCGGGAGCGCCTGATCGGCGGCCTCCAGAGCTGGCGGGACTACCCGGCGTCGCTTCGGCTCTGGTACTGGCTCATTCCCGTCCTGACGGCCGCGCTGGGCGGCGTCCTGCGGTTCGTCCGGCTGGACACGCCGCGCAACCTGGTCTTTGACGAAACGTACTATGTCAAAGACGCGTACTCATTCCTGGTCAGCGGATACGAGCGCAGCTGGCCGGACCGGGCGAACGACTCGTTCATCGCCGGCAACCCCGGCGTGCTGCTGAACACGCCGGAGTACGTCGTCCACCCGCCGGTCGGCAAGTGGATGATCGCCGCAGGCATGTGGCTGTTCGGGGCGGACAATCCCTTCGGCTGGCGGTTCGGTGCGGCCCTGACGGGGACACTGTCCATCCTCCTGCTGGCCCTGATCGCGCAAAAGCTCTTCCGCTCGCTCACTCTGGGTGCCGTGTCCGGCATCCTGCTCGCCGTGGACGGCCACCACTTGGTCATGTCCCGGACCTCGCTGCTGGACATCTTCCTGATGTTCTGGATCCTCGCCGCGTTCGGGGCCCTGCTGATGGACCGCGACGACGGCCGGAGGCGGCTCGCTGCCCGGCTCGGCCGGCAGGCCGCGGCCTCCGCCACGGGGCGGCCCTCGGCGCTGCAGCTCACCTCCGGGCCCTGGCTCGGCATCCGGTGGTGGCGCCTCGCGGCGGGCGTCTGCCTGGGCCTGGCGGTCGGCACGAAATGGTCCGCCCTGTTCTTTCTGGCCGGATTCGGCCTGCTGACCGTCTTTTGGGACCTCAGCGCGCGGCGCATAGCCGGCGTGCATGCCTGGATCAGCGGCGGCATCCTCAAGGACGGCGTCCCGGCCTTCCTGAGCATCGTTCCGGTGGCCGCCCTGGTCTACGGCGCCACATGGACCGGGTGGTTCCGGTCCACGGACGCCTACTTCAGGCATTGGGCCGACGCCAACCCCTCGGCCGAGTGGGGCTGGCTGCCGAACGCCGTCCGGTCCCTGGCGCATTACCACCTGGAGGCCTACAAGTTCCACCAGGGCCTCAGTGCCGACCACCCCTACGAGGCCAGCGCCTGGAGCTGGCTGGTCATGGGCCGGCCCACGTCATTCTTCTACGAATCCCCCGGGCAGGGCACCCCGGGCTGCGAGCTGACCAACTGCACCACCGCCATCCTCTCCGTCGGCAACCCGTTGATCTGGTGGAGCGCGGCCGTGAGCCTGGGTGTCCTGCTGTTCTGGTGGGCGGGCCGCCGCGACTGGCGCGCCGGCGCAGTCCTGGCCGGAGTGGCCGCAGGATATCTCCCCTGGTTCATGTACCCGGAGCGCACCACCTTCTTCTTCTACGCCGTGTCCTTTGAACCGTTCCTGGTGCTGGCGCTCGTCTATTGCCTGGGGCTGGTGCTCGGCCAGCGCGGTGACCCCCTCTGGCGCCGGCGGTCCGGGTTCTACCTGGTGGCGCTGTTCGTGGTGGCGGCCGTGCTGGTGTCCGCGTTCTTTTACCCGGTCTGGACGGCCGAGGTGATCCCGTACCAGGACTGGCGCATCCGGATGTGGATGCCGTCCTGGATCTAGGGCAGGATTGCAGGGAAATGTCCGCCGAACTCCGGGCGGACCAGGAAATGGAGACTCGGCTGTGAGAGAAGCAAGCACCGGACTGCTCGTGGAGCTGGACCCGGAGAGCAACGTGACTGACCTGCTCCTGGAGCAGCACGCGAAGGATCCCGTGCACGCCCTCTACTCCCGCAAAGGCCCTGGCGGCTGGACCGACGTCTCCGTCCAGCACTTCCTGGAGCAGGTCACTGCCCTGGCCAAGGGCCTGATCGCCGGCGGACTCACGCCGGGCGAGACCGTCGCGGTCATGTCCGCCACCCGGTACGAGTGGACGGTGGTGGACTTCGCCATCTGGTTCGCCGGCGGCGTCACCGTTCCGATCTACGAGACCTCCTCCGCGTCCCAGGTCGAGTGGATTCTCCATGATTCGGGGGCCCGGCGGGTGTTCGTCGAGGACCACGCCAGGGCCGCTCTCGTCCAGGGCGTCCTGGACGCCTCCACCGTCCTCGGTGACCGGCTTGTTGCCGTCGTGCGGATGGAGCACGACGGCGCCGCACCGAACCTGGCGAGCATGGCCGCGGCCGGCACCGGGGTGACCGACGCCGAGCTGGAACGCCACCGGACCGCGGCGTCCCTGGCGGATGTCGCGTCCCTGGTCTACACCTCGGGCACCACCGGCAAGCCCAAGGGCTGCGAGATCACCCACGCCAACTTTGCCCTGGTGGCCAAGAACATCGTCCTGTTCCTGCCCGAGCTCCTCATGCAGCCGCGTTCCCGGACGCTGATGTTCCTGCCCCTGGCGCACGTCCTGGCCCGGGCGGTGCAGGTGGTCTGCCTTAGCTCCGGATCCACCCTCGGCCACACCGCCAGCGCCAAAGAGCTCCTGGACGATCTGGACAGCTTCAAACCCACCTTTCTGCTGGTGGTCCCCCGGATCTTCGAAAAGGTCTACGCCGGAGCCGCGCAGAAGGCGGACGCCGCCGGCAAGGAACGTATCTTCACAGCCGCAGCGGCGGCCGCGATCGACTACTCCAAGGCCCTCGACGCCGCCTCCCGGGGCAACGGCACGGGCCCGGGGCTCCTGCTGCGTGCCCGGCACGCAGTCTTCGACCGGATCCTGTATCCCAGGCTCCGGCAGGCCTTCGGCGGCCAGTTGCGGTACACGGTCTCCGGCGCGAGCCCGCTGAGCTCCAACGACGCCCATTTTTTCCGCGGCGTGGGTATCCCCGTCCTGGAAGGCTACGGCCTGACCGAAACCACGGCGCCCTGCACAGCCAACACCCCGGCACGGACCAAGGTGGGCACCGTCGGCATCCCGGTGCCGGGCACCACAGTCCGGGTGGCTGACGACGGCGAGATCCTGGTCAAGGGCATTGGCGTCTTCAAGGGCTACCACGCGAACGAGGCCGCCAACGCTGAGGCCTTCGTGGACGGTTTTTTCCGGACCGGCGACCTCGGTTCCCTCGACGAGGACGGATTCCTGACCATCACGGGCCGGAAGAAGGACCTGCTGGTCACGGCCGGCGGCAAGAATGTCGCCCCGGGCCCGCTCGAGGAGAAGATCCGGGAGCACCAGCTGGTCGGACAGGCCGTGGTCGTTGGCGACGGCCGGCCCTTCGTCTCTGCACTGGTGAACCTGGACCCGGAAGGACTGCGCAACTGGTGCGCCGCCCGGAAGGTGCCCGTCATGGCGCCGGCCGAAGCCGCCGCGGACCAGACGGTCCGGGCCGCGATCCAGGAAGCCATCGATGCCGCGAACCTCACGGTCTCCAAGGCCGAGTCGATCCGCAGTTTCGTCATCCTGGACGCCGACTTCACCGTGGAATCAGGGCACCTGACCCCCTCGCTCAAACTCAAGCGGGCCGCCGTCGTGCGGGACTACGAACAGCACATCAACCGGATCTACGGCTGACGCCGGGCAACCGGCCCGTCGTCAGACGGTGTGCCGGGTGCGCGCCGGGCCCTCTGCGTCGCTGCCGGCCGTGCCGTCCGCCGCGGGCGCAGCCTCGKCGGTGGCGCCAGTGCCGGCATCAGTATCGGTGCCCTTGGATGTGGCGGCGGCCTTCTTGCCGAGGCCGCGGCGCCGGCGCGTGGGCCAGGTCAGGACGAGGGTGACCAGGGAAGCGAGCAGCACGAGGCTTCCGATGACGATCCCGGCGTCCATCCAGAACTGGCCCGGGAAGAGCCGGATCAGGGTGTCCTGAAGCGTAAATGTCCAGGTCCCGTTGGCGAAGAAAATACGGTGGAAATCGGTGAAGAACTGCTCCCAGCCGAGTACCGCGAGGGTCCCGAGGCCGATGATGAGCGCAAGGGTGACGATCGAGCCGGCGAACAGGCCGCGGCGGACTCCCCCGTTATGGCGGCGCTTGAGGTAGATCACGGCCACCAGGCCCAGCAGGATCAGCAGGGTACCGGCGCCGAAAGTGGACAGGATCACGGCCTTGACGTCGGCCATGTGGCTGACTTCGCCGTCCTTGAACAACCGCTCCCCGCTTTGGTCCACAAGATCGCCGAGGTAGCGGGGGCCCGACCAGTTGCTGAGGTAGTCCACCGCGTAGGAACCGTACGTCATGCGGTCATCGGTGCTGAAGCCGTAGCCGTCACCGGGGAAGCCCGGACGGTTGTATTCCACCCAGAGGAACAGGGGGCTGGTCACGGCGCGGACGGCGAGCACCAGCAGGATGACCGGGTAGAACACGGCGAGCAGCACCTGAAGCACCCGCGGGAGGACGGGCTTGGCCTTGGCCGCCTGCTCGCGTTCGGCGTTCCGGCGTTCGGCGTTGCGGCGTTCGACTTCGTCCTCGGGGGCGGTGTCAGGACGTGCGCCGACTGATACGCCGGCTCCTGCCCCGCGCGCCTTGTCATCCGACGGGGGAGCATTCGAGGTGGCCACATCCGACTGGGCAGTATCCGACGGCCCCGTGGCGGCGGCCTCGGCCGCCTTGCGGTCGGCGCGGCTCTCCGGCTGGCTGGCGGTGGGCGTTGCCGACGGCGCCGCCGTGCCCTCTGCTGATCCCGCTGCTGCGGCTGATCCTGTCTTGCCGGCGGCTGCGGCCGGCCCTGCCTTGCCGGCGGCTGCGGCCGATCCTGCCGGGCCGGCGGCTGCGGCCGATCCTGCCGGGCCGGCTGCCGTGCCCGCCGTGGGCTTGCCGGCGGCGGCCGGCTTCATCCAGTCGAACGCCGGTTCGTCGGTGTCGTCCGACGGATCCAGGTGCGGATCCGGCCGGTCGGGAGGGGTGGGACTCTTGTCAGTCACGTGGAGCTTCGCTTCCGTAGGCTTCTGCGCTGCCCGGCCTGCGCCCGGCTGCGCAACTTATCTGGCTCTGAGCCTACCGTCCGAGGATTGGGCTCAGCGAGGTGCCACCCCGTCAGTTGGCGTATTGGGCCCAAGGGATGTTCCAGTCCCCGAAGCCGTCATCGAAGTTGGCGTACTCCCCCTCGGTGTTCACCACCTGGACGACGTCGCCGGTGGTCATGTTGTCGAACACCCACTTCGCGCCGTCCGGGCCCAGGCCGATACAGCCATGGGAGAGGTTCGTCTTGCCGATGTAGGGCATCGCGGACTCCGTGGCCTGGTGGATGAATTCCCCGCTGGGCGTCAGGCGCGTGGCGTAGTTGACGTCCAGCTGGCCGTAGTAGGCCGGGTCCCCCGGTTTGAGCCCGATCGTGGAGGCATCCATGTGCTCCACACGGTGCTTCTCCATGAACACGAGGAAGCCCCGTGCCGACGGGAACCGGGTGTCGCCCATGGTCGCCGGCCAGTGGCCGGCCGGCTTGTCGTTGATGCTGACGGAGAACGTATGGGCCTTGGCGTCGGCGACGGCCACCTTCTTGTCCCCGATGTGGACCGTTACCGTCTTGTTGAAGTTGCCGACCTGCCCGTTGCCGAGCTCAACGCCGAACAGCTTCATGTCCATGGTGATGGTGCTGTTCGCGGCCCAGAAGGCCTCCGGCCGGTACCTGACAGTGTTGTTGTTGAACCAGTGGAAATCACCCACCTGGCCGGACGTCGAGGTGATTTTGATGGCCTTTTCGACGGCGGTCCGGTTCAGGACAGGCTCGCTGAAGGTGATCTGCAGGGGCTGGGCCACACCCACCTTCATCCCGTCCAAGGGGTATATGGCGGCGTCAGCCTCGTTGGCGGTCGAGACGGTGGTGAACGCGCGCGTGCTGTGTGTCTCGCGTCCCGCGTCGTCCACCACGGAGTACGTGAAGTTATACCGCGTGTTGAACGTCAGGTTGCCGGAGGACGTCCAGGTGGACCCGTCCGTGCCCAAGGTGCCGTCAACGGTGTCGCCGTCATCGCTCGTCAGGGCCACGCGGTCAATCCGGCCGTTCGTGACCTTGAGGGAAACCGGCGCCGCAGGGTTGACCTGCTTGGCGCCGTCGGCGGGCGAGACGGCCAGTTCAGCGGGGGCGACCACCGGGACGGCGAGTCCCGGCGTCGTCCGGGCCGGGGATCCGGCCTCGGAGGAAATCCCGGACTGGGCCAGCCCCGGAGCCGCCGCGGCGAAGGCTCCGCCGCCGGCTGCCAGGGCACAGAGCACCCCCAGCAGGGCGATCTTTCGGCCGGTACTCCAGGTTTTCAGGGCCATCACAGGACCCGGGCGTTTCCACACGTCATCCTGCCAGCATAAGCGAATTACCTTGGAACCCCGGCCCGATTCGACCACGATCCGGTTACAAAAGCGCCCCCAAAACGGTCACAGCAAAGGGCCCCGGACCTTCGTCCGGGGCCCTTTGGGAGGGTTCCTAGTAGCGGTAGTGGCCGGGCTTGTACGGTCCGGCTACGTCGACGTCCAGGTACTCGGCCTGTTCCTTGGACAGCTCGGTCAGCTCCACATCGAGGGCACCCAGGTGCAGGCGGGCGACCTTTTCGTCCAGGATCTTGGGCAGGACGTACACCTGGTTCTCGTATTCCCGCTCGCCCTCGGGCTGGCCGGCCTTCGTGAACAGTTCAATCTGGGCGATCGTCTGGTTGGCGAAAGAGTTGCTCATGACGAACGAGGGGTGTCCGGTGGCGTTGCCGAGGTTCAGCAGGCGGCCTTCGGACAGGACGATGATGGAGCGGCCGCCCTTGCCCGTGGCCGGGTCAGTTTCGAAGACCCACTCGTGCACCTGGGGCTTGATCTCGACCTTCTTGATGCCGGGGACCCGCGCCAGCCCGGCCATGTCGATCTCGTTGTCGAAGTGCCCGATGTTGCCCACGATGGCCTTGTCACGCATCTCGGCCATGTGCTTGGCCATGATGACGTCCTTGTTGCCCGTGGTGGTGATGAAGATGTGGCCTTCGCTGAGCACGGATTCCAGCTTGGCGACCTGGTAGCCGTCCATGGCCGCCTGGAGCGCGCAGATCGGGTCGATCTCCGTGACGATCACGCGCGAACCCTGGCCGCGGAAGGCCTCCGCTGCGCCCTTGCCGACGTCGCCGTATCCGCAGACGACGGCGACCTTGCCGCCCATCAGGACATCGGTGGCGCGGTTGATGCCGTCCGGCAGGGAGTGGCGGATGCCGTACTTGTTGTCGAACTTGCTCTTGGTGACAGAGTCGTTGACGTTGATCGCCGGGAAGAGCAGCTTGCCCTGCTCCGCCAGCTGGTACAGGCGGTGCACGCCCGTGGTGGTCTCCTCGGTGACGCCGAGCAGGAGGGCGCCGATGCGGGTCCATTTCTGCGGGTCGGCCTCGAGGGATGCGCGCAGCACGTCGAGGAACACCCGGCCTTCCTCGGACTCGTCCTCGGCGGCGGCTGGGACAGCGCCGGCGGCCTCGAACTCGACACCCTTGTGCACCAGCATGGTGGCGTCGCCGCCGTCGTCCAGGATCATGTTCGGGCCCAGCCCAGGGTTGGCGTCGGCGCCCGGCCAGGTGAGGATCTGCTGGGCGGTCCACCAGTATTCCTCCAGCGTCTCGCCCTTCCAGGCGAAGACGGGGACGCCCTGGGGGTCCTCGACGGTTCCGTTGCCGACCACCACTGCGGCGGCGGCTTCGTCCTGGGTGGAGAAGATGTTGCAGGAGGCCCAGCGGACTTCGGCGCCGAGGGCGGTAAGGGTCTCGATCAGCACCGCGGTCTGGACGGTCATGTGCAGGGATCCGGCGATCCGGGCGCCCTTGAGCGGCTGGCTGGCGCCGAACTCCTCGCGCAGGGACATGAGTCCGGGCATCTCGTGCTCGGCGAGGCGGATCTGGTGGCGGCCCGCCTCGGCCAGGGAAATGTCCGCAATCTTGTAATCGAAAGTCATCTGAGTCCTTTGTTGTGGCCGGTGGCATCGCGTGTCTGGAGCTGGGCGATTCTGGATTGGAGCAGGATCTAAGCAGTCATTCGGTGCCGCGGGCCTCCCCGATGGGTGCCCGGCGGCGTTTTGGGGCGGCTATTCCGCGGCGTGGCGCGGGGCGGCGTCGTGCAGCTTCGCGTCGTGCTGGTCAGCGGGGGCCGCCGCTGCGGCGGGCAGCAGTTCCGGCGGCAGCAGCAGCGGGATGCCGTCCTCGATTTTGTACCGCAGCTTGTTCCCGGCGCCATCTGCCGTGACGGTGACGAGCTCGTCGCCTTCCTGCACCAGGCTGGAGCCGGTGACGGGGCATCGCAGGACAGACAACAGTTCGGAACTGAGCTTGGGCATGGTGAACGCTCCCTGATGGGCGCCGCAACAGGGCGCCGGTGGCTGAGTGGCTGACGGCTTTTTGCAGTTTCCACCCTACCGCCAGTTGGAGCCTTAGGAAGGTTCGCGCAGGACGCGCAGATGTCCGCGCCGGGCGCCCTCGGCCGGGGCCGGTGCCTCCAGCGCCGGGTGCAGCGTGCGCTGCCCCTTCGCCGTCTCCCCCGCAGCCGGACGTGAGGCCGCCTCGCGGACCGCGTTGGCGAGGGCCAGGAGGTCGTCGGGGCCGGGACCGGCCGGAGTTGCGGGCATCGCCAGCCGCATGACTTCCCAGCCGCGCGGCACGGTCAGCGAATCGGCGTGCTGTTCGCACAAGTCGTAGCAGTGCGGTTCGGCGTACGTCGCCAGCGGACCCAGAACGGCCGTGGAGTCGGCGTAAACGTACGTCAAAGTGGCCACCGCAGAATTGCGGCAGGCAGACCTAGAACAAATACGAATTGCACCCACGACATCACAGACTACTCCCCCTCGGACCGGGCGCTGCGCATTGAAACGTCTGTCGTTGTGCCGCGCCGCGGCCGCGGTTGTGCTGCGGCGCGGCAGTGGTTGTGCCGCGGCGGGGCCGGGGCTGCGCGGCGGCGGATCGCCGTCGGGGCTGTATCGCGTATTTCATTGCGCGGGTTTAGAGTCAAGATATGCAGTCATCGCACCACGATTCGGGTTTCACGGTCCGGTTGGCTGACCCCGACGCCGGACGTACAGGCGCCGGTTCCGGCCCCGCCGGCGCGCCTCTGGCCGGGTCGCCTGCCGCCGTCCAGGGAAAGACCTTCCGGCAGCGCCGCAGGAACAGGCACGGCCGGGGCCTTCGCGGCGAGCTCATTCTCCCCACCCTGCCCGGCTACCGGACCCGCTCCGACCGCTTCGATGACTTCGTCCTGGACTCGGCCCAGCGGCTGCACGATATCTGGGGCAAGCCGCTCGACGGCGTCCGCTTCGCCGTTGACGAGATCCCCCCGGGCCTGGAGCAGCTCGTGGCGGACCGCACGCCCGCGCCGATGGGCGCTTTCACTGCTGCCACGGCCGAGGACGGACCGGTCATCACGCTGTACCGCCGGGTGGTGGAGCAGGTGTGCGGAACCCGGGACGAACTCCAGGACCTCGTGCACGACGTCGTCGTGGAATACACGGCCGAGATGCTCGGCGTACCCCCGGAGTCCCTCGACCCCGTCTATCGCCGCCGGTACTAGCCCGAGCCTGCTTCCGACCTGCCCCGGGCCTAGTAGCCCAGCGTGACGTGGACTTGCCGTTGTCCTGCCGCTTCCGGCGCCAGCGCCACCGCGGAAATGTCCTGCCGGCCGTCCCGCGCCAGAACAAGTGCCCCGTATGCCGGATCCCCGGCGGCGGACACCACATAGCCCACGAGCGGCGAGCCGCCCACGTCAGCGGGGATCTTGATGGACACGGTGGTTCCGCCGGCAATGTCGGCGGTGCCCGCGGTCCGGATCTTGCCGTCCGCAGTGATCGGCGTGTAGGTCACGGTCGCCCGGCCGGCGGGGGCACCGAGAACGAGCTGCCGGTCGCCCGCGCGCGGAACCGCAACGATGTGCTGGCTGCCCAGCCGGGCCGAGGCGGCGGAAAACGCGATGTCCGCCGCGTCCCCGGCCTGCAGTCCCCGCGTGAGCCGGGCAGTGGCCGCGAACGAGACATCCGAGCTCGTCGCCACGGTGTAGGTCCCGGCCGGGACCCCGGCCAGGGAAACTTCCGTGACCGCGCCGGCCTTCGCCGTCACCACGCCGCCCCCGGGCAGCGCCTTCTGGCCGTCGGGACCATACAGCTTGATCTCGACCACGGCGTCGGTGGCCCCCGGCACGGCGACTTCGAGGGCCGGTCCGGCGTCGGCGAAGCCGGGCTTTGCCTTGAGCGCGGCCAGTGCCGCGGGATCCTGGATGTCGAGACCGGCGGCCACCTGGCTGACGGACGGGGCGGTGCCGGGGGTGATGAAGTCGACGCCGCCGGGAGTGAGGCCGCGGAGCACGCTTTGCTGGATCACGGCAGCCACCGGGCCGCCGGTGCTGCGGACCCGCACGCCGAGCCGTTCCTGTCCCGGCGCGAGCCCGGCCAGGATGATGGAGCGGGAGCTGCCGGGCGCCACCAGCAGGCCGCGGCTGCCGGGAGCCTGGATCGGGCCTTCGGAACCAAAGAGGTCCAGGCTCACGGTCGCCGGCGTGCTGGAGGCATTGGTCAGGTTCAGGACTGCCGACCGGCCGAGCGCCGTGTTGGCGCCGACCAGCCAGAGATCGTTGCCGGGCTGCTGGCACGCGGCGGCCGCGGAACCCTGGAGGTCGCCGTCCTCGGCCGTGTAGCTCAGGACGGCGCCGGCAGCCGCCTGGTGGTTGTTTTGGGCATCGGCGCTGAGGACGCTGATGTTGTCCACCTCGCGCTGGGGCAGGACGCCGGCGACCAGCACGGGCGTGCGGGCCGGGGGCGCGGAAGCTGCGGGCGCGGCGCCCGGCGCGATTTCGGCGAGGGGGGCACCTTTGAGCGGGGCGAGCCGGCTGCCGGGGATGATGCCGGCGCTTGAGCCGAGCACGGCGGCGCTGACGGCTGTCTTCGCGGTGGCGGATTCCGGACTGAACTGGGGGTCGGTGCCCACGGGGGTGCCCTCAAGCAGCCGGGCCGGGCCCGGGCAGACCCCGACGCTGCTGCCGGCCGGAACCGCGGCGACCGGGGCCTCGAGCTGCCTGCTGGCGGGGTTCTGGGGCGTCAGCGACGCCGCCGATACCAGGCCCCCGCCCGCGGCAACGAGGGCGACCGCGGAGAGGATGCCGCCGATCACTCCAGCCCGCGGCAGGCGCCCCTTCCGCGGCGACGGACCCGTCGCGGCCTCCGTTTGGGTTTCTTTTTCGTTGTCGCCCTTAGACATGCTGAGGTTCCTTACGCAGGGAGGCTTCGTCCCTGGACAGGCCGGTGTTGGACCGGCGGGCAGGCATGGGCACGGCGAGGAGGACGGTCAGCCCGATCATCACGGCCTGCGCAATCCCAATCAGGACCGCCCACGGCGCTTCGTAACGGATGCTCAACTGGCCGCCCTGGGCCGGCAGGGTGAAGGCCTGCGACCATCCCGACGTCGTTGAGGTCAGGCGGCGCCCGTCAAGCCACGCGCTCCAGCCCGGATCGGCCCGCTCGGCGAGCACCACCAGGCGGCCCTCGGGGCCGGCCGGGACCGTGCCGGCCGCCGAGACTTCTTCGGAAGGGAGCAGTCCGATGGCGGCGCCGCTGCCGTCCACTACCCGGACCCGGTGCGCGACGTCGGAGTCCGTGATGCCGGGCCGGTCCTGCGGGCTGACCCGCCAGAGCCAGCCCGTCCCCGTCTGTCCGACGGCAACAAGTCCGGGAACTGCGTCCATGCGGCTGGCCGTCAATTCGGAGGCTGAATCGGCAACCCGGAGAACGACAAAGCCGACGCCGAGCCGCTCGAGGTCTTCCCGCGGATCCACGCCTTCGCCGGCGACGATGGTGGCCACGACGTTCCGGAGCGATCCGGCGACGGCGTCGTCGTCGCGGACCGTCTCCTGGCCCGGCGCTCCCAGGATGCCGCGGGCGGCGGCGATCGTTGAGAGTGCGTCCAGGGTTGTCCCGGCTCCGCGCATGAGTGTTGCGTCGAAGCTTCCGTCCTCGTTGCTGGCAATCAGGAGCGTCCTGGACTGTTCCGGGCCCTCGCCGCGGTCAACCGCCGTGGCGGGCAGCGTGCGGGCCTGGGCAGGCTGGACGAGCCTCGGGGTCCCGAGACCGGAGTGTCCCGCGGTGGCTGCCGGTGCCTGTGTTGGTGTCTGCGACGTAGGCTGCAGCAGGTTTTGTGCGGTCCACACGGTGAACCCGGCCAAGGGGGCGGCCAGCAGCAGGACCATGGATGCCGCGGCCGTGCCGCGGATCAGGACCTTCCGTGCCAACCCGGTACCGGCGGTCCGGTCGGCGGCGTCCAGGAGCCCTTCGGCTCCGATCAGGGCAGCGCCCAGGAACGCGAACGCGGCCGCCGAAACGGCGGGGCCGGGGAACGGCGTGACCAGGACCTCGGCGCTGGCGCCGGAGGCGACATGCCCGGCGAGCCAGCCGCCGGCCAGCATCAGGACGGCCACGGCCCACAGGCCCCGTGCCGTCCGGGTGCGTCCGGCCAGCACAAGCCGGCGCGGCATGAAGAGTGCGGCCAGGGCCAGCAGCAGCACCGGCAGCCCGAACAGCAAGGCCAGCAGCAGTGCCCACGGCAGACCGGCCGGCCCGGCGGAACCGGCGGCGGACCCGCCGAAGGCGGTGAGCCCGGTGAGTCCGGCGCCGGCGTCGAAGTTCAGTGGCTGCCCCAGGGCCTGTTGCCACAGTGGGGCGGCGTCGAAACCGAGCGGCAGGCCCGGGTCGGCAAGGAGCGCCCGCGGCCGGTCCAGGACCGAGAAGGCGAAGGGCAGGAACAGTGCCAGGCTGGGCAGGAGCGCCCACCACACCGTGCGGCCGCGCCGGCCCAACAGCACGCCGCAGAGGGCCACGACGGCCATGGACGGCAGCAGCAGCGAGGGCGCCGCGGCGGTGACGACGGCCAGGGCGAGGCCCGCGGCGGCGGCAGCCGTCCACGACGGCGTCCCGTTGACGCCGGGACGGGCGGCCGGCGTGGGGATGGGCCGTCCCTGTCCCGGGGCCGGGACGGCATGGATGCCGCGGCCCGCGGCCGTGCCGGTCGCGCGGAGCAGCGCCAGGACGACCACCGGGATCATGACGTGCGCGACCAAGGCGCCGAGCCGGCCCTGGTTCAGGGACACCTGGAGTGCCGGCGCCGCGGCCCACAGCAGGGCGGCCGCAAGGCGCAGCCTCCGGCGGGCAGTCAGGGCGCCGGCAGCGAACCACGCGCCCAGCGCAGACAGCGGCATGGCGAGGATCAACAACCAGCCCACGCCGCCGTTGGCATCGCCGGCACCGAGCACACCGAGCACCCACAGCAGGTAGCCAAAGGGGTCGCCGTGGCCCGGAAGGCCCGCGTCCAGACTGATCCACCAGGTGGAGGCATGGTTCCAGATTTCGGAGAGGCGCAGTGAGACGGGGATCAGCGCGCCGCCGGAGACGGCCGGGGCCCGGAACAGGCTAAGCAACCCTGTCAGGGAGACCGCCAGGGTCAGGAGTATGGCCAGCACCGCACCGCTGCCCACCCACCCGCGGTCCGGGGTGGCGATGGCGGCGAAGTCGTCGGTGTTCCCGGTGGGCTGCTCGGCCAGCGGACCGGCACCCGTCAATTCGCTGCCGAAGTCGTCGGCGCCGAGCGCCTCAATCAGGGAGCGCCGGTGCGCCCAGACCTCACGGCGCGGCGTCTGCAGTCCTTTCATGACGGAGCGCCGGATCCGGCGCGTGCGCGCGGCATTGCGGCGTCCGCGGACCACCGCCGCCGGGCGGCCCAGTGCGGCAAAGGTCGCCAGCAGTTGGGAGAACCCGTGCCCCGGGTCCTTGACCGCAATGCTCAGGACGAGTTTGAAGAGGCTGCCCAGGAGGGCGCCGGCCGCGTGCAGCGGGACTTTCCAGCCGGCCGCGTGCTTGAGCCGCAGGTGCACCTGTGCCTTGCGTGCGGCCGTCGCGTTGCCAAGGGCGTGGGGACGGTGCGAGACATGGAACATCCGGGCGCTGGGGACCACCACCACGCGGTGCCCGGCGAGGCGGTTGCGCCAGCAGAAGTCGACGTCGTCGCCGCTTCCGGGCAGGGCCGGATCGAAGCCCCGGAGCTCCTCCCAGATGTCGCGGCGGACCAGCATGCCGGCGGAATTGACCGCAAAGGTATCGCTGCGGCCGTCGTACTGGCCCTGGTCGAGCTCGTCGGCGTCGATCAGCGTCAGCCGCTCGGCCCAGCGGCTCGTGGAGAGTCCGACGTCGATCAGCCGCCGCTCGGCATGCCAGTCCAGCTGCTTGCAGCCTGCCACCGTGACCGACGGCGCCCGTTCGACCGCGCGGAGGAGTTCGGCCAGGGCCTCGGGTGCCGGTGCGGCGTCGTCGTGCAGCAGCCAGATCCAGTCGGTGCCCGGCGCCGTGGCGGCGGAGCCCTCCGCAGGCCACGGCGCGAGGGCCTTGAGCCCGGCCATGACGGCTCCACCCATGCCGGACCGGGGCTGGTCGAAGACGGTGACGTTGGCCTTGCCCAGTTCCTGTTCAAGGAGGGCGGCAGAGTGGTCGCGGGATCCGGTGTCGACACCGATCACGGCGTCGGCGGGCCGTGTTTGGGCCGCCAGCGCCGCAAGGGTCCTGGGGAGAAAATCACCGCCGTCGTGGGAGACCACGACGGCGGTGACTCGTACTTCTTGAAGAATTAGACTGCTCGCTTCCTAAGCCGGCGCCGCTCGCGCTCGGAGAGGCCTCCCCAGATCCCGAAGCGCTCGTCGTTGGACAAGGCGTACTCGAGGCACTGGGAACGCACGTTGCAGGCGCCGCAGACTTTCTTGGCGTCGCGGGTGGAGCCGCCCTTTTCGGGGAAGAAGGCTTCGGGATCAGTCTGGGCGCACAGGGCATCGGTCTGCCAGCCGAGCTCGCCCTCGTCGTCGAAGTCCTGCCGGGACGGTAGTCCGATCCAGACTGGCTGCCCGGCGGTACCGGAACCGGGCGAATGGAGCTCCATCGGCGGGTCGAGGGGATCGGTGTCATGATCCGGGCCGGACAGGAGCTCGTCGTGCGCTGCGAGGAAGGCCGTGGCGGCCTCCTGCAGGGAATCCTTGGTGTGTTCGTTATAGCGGTCAGCTGCGTCCGGATCCGCCGGATCTACGTACCAGTCAGTCGGCACGCCGCGTGACCGGTATTTCGCCGTGGCCTGGCCGGCAACTACGGCATCTTCATGGATACGCTCTGCTAGCCCCATGGCGTCCCCCTCCTGATTTGCAGCCACTGCAAGACCCCCTTGGACACTCGGTTGAGTGCCGGTTTTGTGCAGTGGCTTTAGATAACTAATTACACGCGTGTAAGTATCCGGGAGTCAAGCCACGGCGGAGATAATAATCAACTTGATACACAAAGTGGAGGCACGCCACGCCCGGAATTTTTTCGCCTGTCCCGCGAGAACCCGCGGAATAATCAGGGTACTGAGCACTTTTGGGGCTTTTCATTGAATTTTCGGGAAATTTTCCCGCGCCCTGCGCGGACCCCGCCGAACACGGGGCCGCCGGGGTGACGGACGTCACGGAGCCGGGGGCTGATTGGCCGTGACAACAGCCGTGGCAAGATGAGGGCATGAGCATTCCGGCAATCGACCTGATGACAGCGCTGCGCTCCGGCCAGGCCACGGCGCCCCGGCTGACCTGGTACGGCCCCGATGCGGAACGGGTTGAACTCTCTGGCCGCGTGCTGGACAACTGGGTCGCGAAGACTTCCAACCTGCTGCAGGACGAACTCGACGCCGAACCGGGCATGCGGCTGCGCCTGGACCTGCCCGCGCACTGGAAGTCGGTGATCCTGGCCCTCGCGGCCTGGCAGCTTGGCATGGAAGTGGTCTTCGACGACGCGGAGGCGGACCTGCTGGCCACCGCGGACCCTGGTCCGGGCGCTGCCGCGGGCGGGTTCGACGCCGTCCTGGCCGTGTCGTTGCCGGCACTGGCCATGCGGTGGACGGGTGAACTGCCCAGCGGCGTCCTCGACTATGCCGCCGAGGTCCGCTCCCACGGCGACATTTTCATGCCCCACGTGGATCCGGAGGCGGAACGTCTCGCCGTCCGCACCTCCGACGGCGCAGTCCATGCGCACGGGGCGCTCCTGGACGGTTTTGCCGCGGCCCAGGACCCCGGACTGCGGCTGCTGGTTCCCGCGGCCGACGGCCTCGAAACCGTCCTTGCGCAGTCATTGGGGACCTGGAAGGCCGACGGTTCCGTGGTCCTGGTGCACCCCGAGGTAGTGGTGACCGGCAAACTGCGGGACGCCGAGCGCATCAGCGGGGACTGATCCCCTGGCACTGACTTCCGGGACGGCGGTTCCTTAGGCCGGCGGGCCGGGCAGTTCCGAATCGTTGACGCGTTCCCTGACGGCCGACGTGGCAACGGGCTGGGAGTGCGGGTGCCGTTCGATGATCTCGTGGTCGTGCGAGAACTCCGGCTCTGCGTCGAGTTCCTGGTTGAACACCAGGAAGCGGTAGGCAAAGAACCGGACCACGGTCGCGACCAGGATGCCGACCACCCCGGCCAGGAAGAGCATGTTCTTGTCGGTGACTCCCATGCCGTACTTCGCGACGGCGGTCAGGCCGGTGGAGATACCGATGCCGATCCCGTTGATGATGAGGAACATCACGAACTCGCGCAGCACGTTGGCCTGCCGGCGGTGCCGGAACGTCCAAAAACGGTTCGCAACCCAGGAAAAGACCGTCGCCACGCTGGCCCCGAAGAAGCGGGCCTTGGCCTCGCTGTCGGTCATGGGACCGTGCATCAGGTAAAACGTCAGTCCGTTGTCGATGACGAACGCGATGCCGCCGACGGCACCGAACTTGGCCACTTCGCGCCAGAACAGCGAGGCAAGCCCGCGCATGCGCTCGTTAAGTGTAGTAATCATGACCCTCCGTGGCCTTCTGGAACTGTCGGCCATTGGGCCAAACGCCCATTTTAGCGCCGTTTCCCGGGAGTTCGCCCGCAGCGGCCACTCAGACGGCTCCCTGCGGACCCGGCGGCGGGCGCCCGGCGCGCGGGTGCGAAACCCCCGTCCCGGCACCGTTCCCGCGCTTGCCAATCCCCAAAAGCCGGGTTCCCGTGAGGTTTTCGGTAGGCTGGGACTTGTGACTTTTCCTGTAATCGGTGTTGTTGGCGGCGGCCAGCTTGCCCGCATGATGGCCCCTGCCGCGACCGCCCTGGGCTTTGAGCTCCGTGTTCTCGCCGAAGGCGAGGACGTCTCCGCAGTCTCTGCCGTGGCTAACGCCCCGGTCGGCGACTACAAGGACCTGGAGCATCTGCTCGAGTTCTCCCGCGGGCTCGACGTCCTGACCTTCGACCACGAACACGTCCCCACCGCCCACCTGCGGTCCTTGATCGGTGCCGGCGTGAACGTCCATCCCGGCCCGGATGCCCTGGTCAACGCCCAGGACAAGCTGGTGATGCGCGCCGCGATCGACCGGCTCGAGCTTCCGAACCCCACGTGGGCCTCCGTCGCCAATGTCGCGGACCTCGTCGCCTTCGGCGAGCAGACCGGCTGGCCGGTGGTGTTGAAAATGCCCCGCGGCGGCTACGACGGCAAGGGCGTGCGCATCGTGTCCTCGGCAGAGGACGCGGAGGCCTCCGCCGACTGGTTCGAGGCCATGTCCCCCCTGCTGGYCGAAGCCAAAGTGGAATTCAGCCGCGAACTCTCGGCCATGGTCGCGAGGACGCCGGACGGTGAAACACGGGCATGGCCGGTGGTGCACACCATCCAGGTGGACGGGGTGTGCGATGAAGTCATTGCCCCGGCCCTGGACATCTCCGTCGATGTTGCCGCAGCCGCGGAAAACGCCGCGGTCCGGATCGCCGGCGAACTCGGCGTGACCGGTGTCATGGCCGTCGAACTCTTCGAGACCCCGGGCGTGGGCGCAGGCTTCCTGATCAATGAACTCGCCATGCGCCCGCACAATACCGGGCACTGGACCCAGGACGGCTCGGTGACCAGCCAGTTCGAGCAGCACCTGCGGGCCATCCTGAACCTGCCGCTGGGCGCCACTGACCTGCTGGGGCCGGTCGTGGTGATGAAGAACTTCCTCGGCGGCGCCAACCAGGACCTCTATTCCGCCTTCCCCGCCGCCCTCGCAAGCGAGCCGGCGGCGAAGGTGCACTGCTACGGCAAGGCCGTCCGGCCCGGCCGGAAGATCGGCCACGTCAACCTGGTCGGGACCTCAGCCGCCGACGTCGACTCCGTACGGCAGCGGGCCACCACCGTGGCCGACATCATCCGGAACGGCCGGGCCCACGCCGGCGCAATGCCGGCAACTTCCGAGGAGACCGCATGAGCACCGCACCCAGCCCCAAAGCCAACGAAGCGGGAACCCCCCTCGCCGGCACCCGCGCGGACACCCCGCTCGTTGGCCTCGTCATGGGCTCGGATTCGGACTGGCCGGTCATGGAAGCCGCCGCAGAAGCCCTCGCCGAGTTTGGAATCCCGTTCGAGGCCGACGTCGTCTCGGCCCACCGGATGCCCACGGAGATGATCCGCTACGGCCAGAGCGCCCACGAGCGCGGTCTTCGCCTGATCATTGCCGGCGCCGGCGGCGCCGCGCATCTTCCCGGCATGCTGGCCTCGGTCACTCCCCTGCCGGTGATCGGCGTCCCCGTGCCGTTGAAGACCCTGGACGGCATGGATTCCCTGCTGTCCATCGTGCAGATGCCGGCAGGCGTTCCGGTCGCCACCGTCTCGATCGGCGGCGCGCGCAACGCCGGCCTCTTGGCTGTGCGCATGCTGGCCTCGGGCACGGATGAACTGGCAGTCCAGCTCCGGGCGGACCTCCTGGAGTTCGCCCAGGAGCTGAATGACGTCGCAACCAGGAAGGGCGCGAACCTGCGGCACAAGGTCAGCGAAGTGTTCGCCGCCGGAAACGTCACCCCGCGTAGCGGCAATTAAGGCAGCCATTAGGAATCCCGGCATGAGCAGCAGCTACGCCCCCACACACCGCCCTGAGCAGTCCGGGCGGGCACTGGGCGATCCGGTCCGGCACCCCTCCGGCGCCCCGTCCCCGGTGCTCACCAAGCGGGCGTTCGTCCTGATCCTCATGACGCTGCTGGTTCCCGGCAGCGCCCAAACCGTCGCGGGCAACCGCCGGCTTGGCCGGGCCGCGCTGCGCGTGACCTTTACGGTCTGGGCGCTGGCCCTGCTGGCCGTACTGCTCCTGCTCGTGTCCCGCTCCACGCTGATCAACCTCCTCACCGGCACGGTGCCTTCGCTCTTGCTGGTGCTCGGCTTCGCCTGCCTGGCCATCGGCTGGGCCGCCCTGTTCCTGAACACCTTGCGGCTGATCCGGCCCGGGATGCTGGCGCCAAGGATCCGTCCCGCGGTGGTGCTGGCGCTCGTGCTGGCCATGATCCTCAGCAGCGGATCCCTGGGCTACGCGGCCTATCTGCTCAATGTCAGCCGCAACGCCATCGGCAGCATCTTCTCCGGCTCCGGCCCCACCCTTGAGCCGTCCGAGGGCCGGTACAACTTCCTGATGATGGGCGGCGACGCCGGAGCGGACCGCACGGGCCGCCGGCCGGACAGCCTCTCGGTGATCAGCGTCGATGCCAAGACCGGCAGCACGGCGATCATCTCCGTGCCCCGCAATCTCCAGAACGCCCAGTTCAGCGCGGAGTCGCCGATGCGCCAGGTGTACCCGGATGGCTACAACTGCGGCGACGAATGCCTGATCAACGCGATCAACACCGAGGTCACCAACCAGCACCAGGACCTCTATCCCGGGGTGGCCGACCCGGGGGCGCAGGCCACCCTCGAAGCGGTGTCCGGAACGCTGGGCATCAAGGTCCAGGCGTACGTGCTCGTGGACATGGACGGCTTTTCCAAGCTGATCGACGCCATGGGCGGCATCCGGATCAAGGCCGGCGGCTGGGTCCCCATCAGCGGGCCGATGGTGGATGAGGCCAACGGCATCCACGGCATGCCGGACGGCTGGATTCCGGCGGGAGACCAGACGCTCGACGGCTTCCACGCCCTCTGGTACGGCCGGTCCCGGGAATTTGTGGACGACTATGCCCGCATCCAGCGCCAGCAGTGCGTGCAGCAGGCGATGCTGAAGCAGCTCGACCCGGCAACACTGCTGGCCAAGTTTGAGGACATCGCCAAGGCCGGCACCAAGGTGGTCGAGTCAAACATCTCCTCCGGCCAGCTCGGCAGATTCGTGGACCTGGCCATGAAGGCCAAGGGACAGGACGTCAGCCGCCTGACCATCGGTCCGCCGGACTTCGACGCCGCCTTCTCCACGTCCCCGGACTTCGACGTCATCCACGCGCGGGTGGCCAAACTGCTGGCCAGCCCGTCCGCCGGCGCCGCAGCTGATGACAACGCCGTTGACGATGCGGTCCTGCAGCCCGGAACGGCCGCGGGGCCGGTCTCCGCCGCCGGCCCCGTCCCGGCCACCGATCCCCCGCCCGCGCCGTCGGACTTCACCCCCGTGACCACCACGCCGGACGGCGAGCCGATCACCGAAGAGATGCTGAACCAGTTCAAGCGCAACGGCGACGAGCAGTCGATCCGCGACCTCGTCGCCACCAACGGACAGTGCGCGCCGCTCTAACCCCGGCAGCAGCCTTGAGCGCAGCAGTGCGACCACATTTCTTTGACGAGACATTTCATTGATCAGACAGGGACCAGGCCATGTACGAACTTGAGAACGTCCTCCGGCCCTACGCCTGGGGCTCCCCGACGGCCATCGCCGGGCTGCTGGGCAGGCCGGCTTCCGGCGGTCCCGAAGCGGAGCTTTGGATCGGCGCCCACCCGGACTCCCCGTCCGTCGCGCTGACGCCGGCGCCCGGCGGTGCCGGCCGGCACGCACCCGCAGCGAACGACGGCGGACGGCTGCCGCTGGACGCCCTGATCGCCGAGGATCCGGAACATTGCCTGGGCAGCGCGAGCGTGGCCGCTTTCGGTCCGCGCCTGCCGTTCCTGCTCAAGGTCCTCGCGGCCGAGGCGCCCTTGTCCCTGCAGGTGCACCCGACGCTCACCCAGGCCCGGGAGGGCTTCGCGCGCGAGGAAGCCGCCGGCGTCGACCCCGCCGCGACGGAGCGCAACTACAAGGACGATAACCACAAGCCCGAAATGATCTTCGCGCTGACTCCGTTCGAGGCCCTCTGCGGGTTCCGGCCGGCTGCGGAATCCCGTGCGGTCTTCCAGCATCTGGCGGCGTGCTTCGAGCTCGCCGGGCTGGAGCTGCCGCCGCTGGTCCCGCTGCTGCTCGAGGATCTGGCGCAGCCGGACGAACCCGCGGGCCTGCGCTCCGCCTTCGAACGCCTCATCACCGGCGGCGGGGACGTCGCCGAGGCGACGGCGACGATCGTTGCGGCCCTCGTCTCCGGTGCCCCGATGGCCGGGCACGAGGCGGAACTGTCCACCGCGGTGAGCCTGAACGGCCGGTACCCCGGAGATCCGGGCGTGCTGATCTCCCTGCTGCTGAACCGGATCTCCCTCGCCCCCGGTGAGGCCGTGTACCTCCCGGCCGGCAATGTCCATGCCTACCTGCACGGCCTCGGCATCGAGGTCATGGCGTCCTCGGACAACGTGCTCCGCGGCGGGCTCACGCCGAAATTCGTCGACGTGCCGGAGCTGCTGAAGACCGTGGCGTTCGAGGCCGTCGCCGTGCCCATGCTCCCCGCCGAGACCACCATGCTGGGCCAGGAACTCTTCCGGCCGCCGTTCCGGGAATTCCAGCTGCAGCGAATTGTTGTGGCGCCCGGCGCGGAGCCCGTCCCGCTGGCGCAGTCCGGTGCCGCCGTCGTCATCGTCACCCACGGCTCCGTCCGCCTCGACTCCCCCAAGGGCGAGCTGCGGCTGGAACGGGGCGCCAGTGCCTTCTTGCCCGCCGCCGAGGCACCGGTCAACGTCCACGCCGTCTCCGGCGCCACCGGCCCCGCCCTGGCATTTGCCGTCACCACCGCATTGGAAGCCTGACACCATGGACTATTTCCTGCAGAGCCCGCAGTGGGCACAGTTCCAGCGTTCGCTGGGACGCACCGTCCACGAACAGTCCGGGCCCGGGTGGCGCTTCCTCGCGGTCGAGGAATCCAATCCGGCCGGCAAACTGCTGTACTCCCCGTACGGCCCGGTCGCCGAGTCACTGGCAGCCTTCGACGCCGCGCTGGCGGCCCTGACGGACCTCGCCCGGAGCAGCGGGGCCGTGTTTGTCCGGGTTGAGCCGGTCACCGCAGGCTTCACCGCCGCCGAGGCCGACTCGGTACTCCGTAGCCGCGGCCTGCAGCCGGCGCCGGCCAGCCAACAGCCCGAGCTCAGCTGGATTGTGGACCTCGACCGGGATTTCAAGGAAGTCCTGGCGGATATGAAGCCGGCGAACCGGAACTTGTTCCGCAACATCCACAAGAAGGGCGTGACGTTCCGCTCCAGCCAGGACCCGGCAGAGATCGCCGTCCTCCTGGAGTTCTTGCACATGACGGCCGCGCGCAACGGCTTCAAGCCGCAAAGCGACAAGTACCTGACCCAGGTGGCCCGCTCGCTGATGCCGGCCGGCGCGGCGACGCTGTTCATCGCGGAGCTCGACGGCCACCCCATCGCCGCAGCCCTGGCCTACGACTCGGCCGACACCCGGACCTACGCGCACGCCGCCCTGGACGACACCCACCGCAAGCTCAGCGCGGGCATCCCCCTGCTTGTCACCCTGATCGCGGACGCCCAGGCGAAGGGCCTGAAGCACGTGGATCTCTGGGGCGTGGCGCCGGAGGACCAGCCCGACCACAAATGGGCCGGGTTCACGGCGTTCAAGAAGTCGTTCGGCGGCCGCGGGATCGCGTATTCCGGAACGTGGGACCTGCCGGTCCGGAAGGTCCGCTACGGCAGCTACCAGCTGGCCCGCAAAGGCGCCCAGCTCGCGAAGAAGCTGCGCGCCCGGTCCCGGGCCCTCGCTAACCGCTAAGGGCCCAGCAGGCGGCACCGGCTACCGGGTCACCCCGGCCAGCCGGGCCGGCGTGCCCCGGTGGCCGGTGTTGGTGGCGGGCGTTAGTTGGCCGTGATGGCGTGCCGCTGGGCGTCGTAGGCGCTGGCCACCATCTGGTCCACGGAGTGCCGCATCTTCCAGTCGAGATCGCGGGCAGCCAGCGTGCCGTCGGCCACGATCCGGTCCGGATCCCCCGCCCGCCGCGGACCGATTTCGGGTTCGAAATCGATCCCCGTGACGTCGGCCATCGCCGTCATGATCTGGCGCACGGACAGCCCGTCCCCGGATCCGAGGTTGTACACCCGCTCCAGCGGCTTGCCCGCCTCGAGCGCCTGGGCGGCGGCCACATGCGAGGTGGCCAGGTCGGCCACGTGCACGTAGTCGCGCACGCAGGTGCCGTCCGGCGTGTTGTAGTCGATGCCGTTGATGCGCGGCGTCTTACCGGCCGTGAGCGCCCGCAGCACGATCGGGAAAAGGTTATGGGGGCTGGTGTCGTAAAGCTCGGGCGCACCTGAGCCGACCACATTGAAGTACCGCAGCGAGGTGTGGTTCAGGCCCCGGGCCCGGCCCTGGTCACGGATCAGCCACTCGCCGATGAGTTTGCTCTCGCCGTAGGGCGATTCCGGGTTGGTGGGCGTCGCTTCGGTGACGATGTCGCCGGTGGGCGTGCCGTAGGTAGCCGCGGACGAGGAGAACACCAGCTTGTCGACGCCGCTGAGCTCCATGGCCTTGAGCAGTTGCGCGGTGCCCGTGACGTTCTGTTCATAGGTCAGCAGCGGCTCCTGGACGGAAACCCCGGCGTACTTGAAACCGGCCAGGTGGATCACCCCGGTCACCGCATGCTCCCGCAGCGTGCGGGCCACGAGGTCGGCGTCGAGGATGCTGCCATGGATGAACGGCACATCGGCCGGCACGAACTCACGGTGCCCGCTGGAGAGGGAGTCAATCACCACCGGCTGGATCCGGGCACCGCGCAAAGCGGAAACCACATGAGAACCGATATATCCTGCACCGCCAGTTACGAGCCACGTCATGGCTCCACCCTATCTAATCCCACGGGCCCCGGCCGCCCCACCGCAATACACATCATCATGCACCTGGTTTAAGACGACGAATCCCGGACCGCGGAGGCGGCCCGGGATTCGCTGTGCTCTATCGTGCAGTTCAGTGTTGCCGTTCAGGTGCTAGCTCCTGCGGGCGTAGCCTTCCCACTTGCTGGCCTGGTGTTCGCCGTCGACAAAGCGGATCGTGCCGGACTTGGAGCGCATCACGATGGACTGGGTGAGGACCTTGTCCTTGGAGTAGCGGACGCCCTTGAGGAGGTCGCCGTCGGTGATGCCRGTGGCCGCGAAGTAGCAGTTGTCGCTGGAGACGAGGTCGTTGGTCGAGAGCACGCGCTCCAGATCGTGGCCGGCGTCGATCGCCTTCTGCTTCTCTTCGTCGCTCGTGGGCCACAGGCGGCCCTGGATGACGCCGCCGAGGGACTTGATGGCGCACGCCGCGACGATGCCTTCCGGGGTTCCGCCGATGCCCATGAGGGCGTCGACTCCGGTGCCGGCACGCGCAGCGGCGATGGCCCCCGCGACGTCGCCGTCCATGATGAACTTCGTGCGGGCGCCGGCTTCGCGGATTTCCTCCACGAGGGGGCGGTGCCGGTCGCGGTCCAGGATCATGACGTTGAGCTGGTTGACCTTGACGCCCTTGGCCTTGGCGATCAGGTGCAGGTTCTGCTTGACCGGCAGGCGCAGGTCCACCATGTCGGCCGCTTCCGGGCCGGTGACGAGCTTTTCCATGTAGAACACGGCAGAGGGATCGAACATAGAGCCGCGTTCGGCCACGGCCAGGACCGCCAGGGCATTGTTGATGCCAAGGGCAGTCAGCCGGGTTCCGTCGATGGGGTCGACGGCGACGTCGCACTCGGGCCCGGTGCCGTCACCGACGTGCTCGCCGTTGAACAGCATCGGGGCTTCGTCCTTCTCGCCTTCACCGATGACAACGACGCCGTTGAAGTGCACGGTCTGCAGGAAGGAGCGCATGGCGTCCACGGCGGCGCCGTCGGCCTTGTTCTTGTCGCCGAAACCCACCCAGTGGCCGCCGGCGATGGCCGCGGCTTCCGTGACGCGGACAAGTTCCAGCGCGAGGTTGCGGTCAGGCTCATCGATCCCGACGGCGAGCGAGGGGGAAAGCGTGGAGTACTTCTGGGACATGGGCGCTGGTGTCACGTGAACCTCTTCTTCGAGTGGCGGTCGTTGAACCCGTACGGCCAGGATCGATCCGTCGCGGTGATTCGTCTGATATTGATCATAGTCGGGGCGGGCCCGCAAGGTCATGGGATGTCCGGCGCGTGACGCACTTCACCGTCGGAGGGGCCGCTGCGCCGCGAATGTGAGATCGGCCCGGACATGCGCGACTATAGAGGGGTGAGTGAATTGCAGGACGCTTCCCCCGCCGCCCCCGGTTCGCCGGCTGGCAGCTCCCCCGCGGCAGGCCCGGACCCTTCCGGACAGCCCCCCGTGAAGCCCGTCATCGCCGCCGCGGCGGCCAAACGCGCCAACGCCTCCGTGATGGGCATGATCATCGCCCTGGTGGTGAGCATCGCCGCGTTCCTGCCGATCGTCCTCATGAATCCTTCTCCGAAGACCGACGGTTACCGGCCCAACGTCAATGTCAGCGCCACCGCGCAGAACGCGGCGGGTGTGGCGGGATTCACACCCGTGGCGGCCGATACCGGCGACACATTCCGCGCCAACTACGCCCGTTGGGAGTCCGGCGCCGGCAGCGGCGTCCCCGCCTGGGAAGTCGGCTACCTGACGCCCAAGGAATCCTTCATCGCCCTCGTGCAGACCCGCACGGCCAACCCCACCTGGCTCCTGCAGCAGACCAAGAACGCTCCCGTGACCGGCACCCGCAACGCCGGCGGCCGCGACTGGGAACTGCGCGACACCGGCAAGGGCGAGAAATCCATGGTGCTGACTGATCGCGGCACCACCGTCATCCTCTCCGGATCCGCGACGCTGGAGGAGTTCTCCGCCCTGGCCACCGCCGTGGTGAAGTCACTCGAAAGCAATCCGCCCGCCGGGGCATCGTCCAGCACGCCGGGCGCAACAGTTTCACCTTCAGCCAGCCCTTCACCGTAAAGTGGCCACGTGGCTACTTATCTGACTCCCGCACTCGCCTGGCAGCGTCTCCGTGAAGGCAACAAGCGTTTTGTCGCCGGCACGTCATCACACCCCAACCAGGACGCGTCGCGACGCTCGTCGCTGGTTGAAAACCAGCACCCCTTCGCGGTGATCTTCGGTTGCGCCGACTCCAGGCTTGCCGCCGAAATCATCTTCGACCTCGGCCTCGGGGACGCCTTTGTGGTCCGCACCGCCGGCCAGGTGATCGACGACGCCGTGCTTGGCTCGCTGGAATACAGCGTCAGCGAACTGGACGTCCCTCTGATCGTCGTCCTGGGGCACGACAGTTGTGGTGCTGTCACCGCAACCAAGAACGCCGTGGAAACCGGCCAGATGCCGGTCGGTTTCATCCGCAGCCTGGTGGAGCGGATCACCCCGTCCGTGTTGACCTCGCTGCGTAACAATCAGACCGACGTCAACGACATGGTGGTTGAGAACGTCAAGCAGACCTCGCAGCGGCTGGTGGACAGTTCCCGGGTGATTTCGGGCGCAGTCGACAGCGGCCGCACCGCCGTGATCGGCCTCGCCTACAGCTTGGCTGACGGCCGGGCCGATCTCGTTTCCAGCATCGGCAGGCTGTAAACCCCGGCGCCCGGCCGTCGCAGCCTGCTCACGGTTTTCGGTGGGACTCCTACTCCCAATAAGCTAGCCCCATGACTTCCACAGATGAGTTGAACACCGAAGAGTTCCGCATTGAACACGACACGATGGGCGAAGTCCGCGTTCCCGTGAACGCCCTGTACCGCGCACAGACGCAGCGGGCAGTCGAGAACTTCCCGATCTCCGGCAAGACGCTGGAGCGCGCCCACATCGAAGCCCTGGCACGGGTGAAGAAGGCCGCCGCCCAGGCAAACGCAGAACTGGGGGTGCTCGACGGCGAGCTCGCCCAGGCGATTGCCGACGCAGCCGACCAGGTTGCGGCCGGCAAGTACGACGGCGACTTCCCGATTGACGTCTTCCAGACCGGGTCCGGGACGTCCTCGAACATGAACACCAACGAGGTCCTCGCCGAGCTCGCCTCGCGGGCCCTGAAGTCCGCCGGTAGCGAGAAGGTTGTCCACCCGAACGACCACGTCAACGCCTCGCAGTCCTCCAATGACGTCTTCCCCACGTCCGTCCACGTCGCCGCCACGTCCGCCCTGATCAATGACCTGATCCCGGCCCTCGGCTACCTGGCGGAGTCGCTGGAACGCAAGGCCACCGAATTCAAGGACGTCGTGAAGTCCGGCCGCACGCACCTCATGGACGCCACCCCCGTCACGCTGGGCCAGGAGTTCGGCGGCTACGCCGCTCAGGTCCGCTACGGCATCGAGCGCATCAACGCCGCCCTCCCCCGCGTCGCCGAGGTCCCACTCGGCGGAACCGCCGTGGGCACCGGCATCAATACGCCGGCCGGATTCCCGGAGCGAGTGATCGAACTGCTGGCGGCCGACACCGGACTGCCCCTGACCGAGGCCCGCGACCACTTCGAGGCCCAGGCCAACCGCGACGGCCTCATCGAAGCGTCCAGCCAGCTGCGCAACATCGCGATTTCCTTCATGAAGATCAACAACGACCTGCGCTGGATGGGCTCCGGCCCCAACACCGGCCTCGGCGAAATCGCCATCCCGGACCTGCAGCCGGGCTCGTCGATCATGCCGGGCAAGGTCAACCCCGTCATCTGCGAAGCCTCCATCATGGTCTGCGCCCAGGTGATCGGCAATGACACCGCCATCGCGTGGTCCGGCACCAACGGCGCCTTCGAACTCAACGTCGGCATCCCGGTCATGGCCGCCAACCTCCTTGAATCCGTGCGCCTGCTGGCCAACACCAGCCGCGTCATGGCCGACAAGATGATCGACGGCATCACCGCCAACGTCGAGCGCGCCCGCTTCCTCGCCGAGGCCTCGCCGTCGATTGTGACCCCGCTGAACAAGTTCATCGGCTACGAGAACGCGGCCAAGATCGCCAAAAAGGCCGTGGCCGAGGGCCTGACCATCCGTGAGACCGTCGTCTCCATGGGCTTCCTCGAGCGCGGCGAACTGACCGAAGAGCAGCTGGACACCGCCCTGGACGTCATGTCCATGACGCGCCCGCCGCACAAGGCCTAACGGCTCCGGGCGGCGCCGCCCCCGAAGAGTACAACCGCCGACGGCCGGCATCCTTTCTGGAAGGGTGCCGGCCGTCGGCATGTTTGCACCGCAGGTCAGAACTTAGACCCTGGGCGGTTCCCCGCCGGCGGCCTCCCGCTCCTGCGCCGTGTACGCCGCCGCGGCCGCGGCATCCGCCATGCTGGCACCGCCGATCCGTGCCTCCCGCAACCGCCGCGTCTTGGCGGACTGGACGGAGAAGGCAGCATCGACGTTCCCGGCGGCATAGGTCAGGGCGTCTTCGGCGCGGATGCCGAGGCCGCCGGCGGTCAATACGGCGTCCTGGTTGGCGCCCAAATACGTGAACTGCCAGCCCCACTGGCTCTGCTGCCGCTGGACCAGGGCCTTGACCAGCTCGCCCGTGGCCTCGCGCGAGGAGTTCTCGTGGCCGTCCGTCAGCACGGCCACCAGCACAGTGCCGGGGCGCTGATCCTCCGGGAGGGCCGCCAGTTCCGCACCCGCTTCGCCGATCAGCCGGACCATGGCGTCGTGCAGGGCGGTGCTGCCCCGCGGCTGCAGGTCCAGGGCCGGCACGTCCTGGATGTCCACCGAAGCGTAGACGCGCTCGTAGGTGTCATCGAACTGCGCCAGCGACAGCCGGCACCGGCCCGCCACTGCCCGCTGTTCGCGGATGAACGCCGCAAACCCGCCCACAGTGTCATCGGCGATGGCACTCATCGACCCGGAACGGTCCAGGAGGACGTACACGTGCGTCAGGGCTGAATCTGTCATGCTTCCCCATTTCCGGCCCCGACGGCGCTTCTGCCTCGTCGCGGGCCACCTGTTGCCAGCGGTATGGCTGGACAGGAGCAGGCTACGGCCGGGCAGCGACATTATTGCCGGCAACAGCCCAAACAACCCCGACAGGCCACAGTAACTTTTGCACTATTTATGTTTGAGTGCAAAAATACACTCTATGGGAAACAGTGCAATTACTTCGGGCGGCCTCCGCGAGCGCAAGCGGGCCGCAACACGGGCGGCGATCACCGCCGTCGCGCGTTCCCTGACCGCCGAACGCGGCCTCAGCGGCTACACCGTGGAGGAAGTCTGCGAGCGCGCGGGCATCTCCCGCCGGACCTTCTTCAACTACTTCCCTGCCAAGGAAGATGCGATCCTGGGCCACGTCGACGACGACTTTCCCGAAGAGGTGGTGGCCCGGTTCATGGCGGGCGGCGCGGGTTCGCCCGCCGGGGAAATCTCGGCCTCACTCCTCGCCGACCTCGTGCGCCTGTCCCTTGATCTGTCGGAGCGGATGAGCGGCTCCGAGGAAGAGACCCGCCAGCTGATCGGGGTGATCAAGAAGGAGCCCCAGCTGATGCTGAAGATCATCGGCGCCACCGAGGAACGTGAGGCCGACTTCGCCCGGCTGCTCGCGGCCAGGGAAGGCGTACCTGCCGATCATCCCGTAGTCCGCATGGCCGTGGTCCTCCTCGGAAACGTCGCCAGGAAAACCAGCGCCGACTACTTCTCCGAGGGCAACGCCCGCCCCTACCAGGACTTGCTGCTGGAAAACATTGCAGCAGCCCGCATGCTCTTCTCCCTGCCGTTCACCATGTCCCAGTTCGACACAGTCCACTTCGACGGAGTCGAGTCAAATACTGTCCAGCCCAACCCTTCCGAAGGAGCGCAATGAGCGCCGCCGTCAGCACCAAGCCAGCAGCCGAGCCGCTGCTGCTGACCCAGAAACGCATCTGGATCATCTTCTCCGCCCTCATCGCGGGCATGCTGCTCTCCAGCCTTGACCAGACCATCGTCTCCACCGCCATGCCCACGATCGTCGGCAAGCTCGGCGGCGTGGAACACCAGGCCTGGATCACCACGGCCTACCTGCTCGCCACCACCATCGTCATGCCCATCTATGGAAAGTTCGGCGACATCCTGGGCCGCCGGAACCTGTTCCTCATCGCCATCGGCCTCTTCACCCTCGCCTCCGTCGGATGCGCCCTCGCCACGGACTTCTGGGGCTTCGTGGTCTTCCGCGCCATCCAGGGCCTCGGCGGCGGCGGCCTGATGATCCTGTCCCAGGCCATCATCGCCGACATCGTTCCGGCCAAGGAGCGCGGCAAGTACATGGGCCCGCTGGGCGCAATCTTCGGCCTCTCCGCCGTCGCCGGACCGCTGCTGGGCGGTTTCTTCGTGGACCACCTGACCTGGGAATGGGCCTTCTACATCAACATCCCGATCGGCATCGCCGCGTTCACCATCGCCTGGTTCACCCTGACGCTGCCGAACAAGAAGGCCGAGAAGCGGATCGACGTCCTGGGCGTGCTGCTGCTCTCCGCGGCCACCACGTGCCTGATTTTCTTCACCGACTTCGGCGGCAAGAAGGACGAGGGCTGGGATTCGCCGCTGACGTGGGCGTTCGGCGCCGGGCTGGTGCTCGCCGCTACGGCCTTCATCCTGGTGGAGCGCCGGGCCGAGGACCCCATCATTCCGTTGAGCCTGTTCAAGAACCGCATCTTCGTGAACTCCACCGCGATCGGCTTCACCCTCGGGCTGGGTATGTTCGCGGCGATCGCTTTCGTCCCGACCTTCCTGCAGATGTCCTCCGGGACCTCGGCCGCCGAATCCGGCCTGCTGATGCTGCCCATGATGGTGGGACTCATGGGCATGGCCATCTTCTCCGGCATCCGCATTTCCAAGACCGGCAAGTACAAGATGTTCCCGATCCTCGGGGCCATCCTGACCATCGCGGCAATGCTGTGGTTGACCACGCTCACGGCCGCCACGCCCATCTGGGTCATCTGCGTGCAGCTGTTCGTCTTCGGCGCCGGCCTGGGCTCGATCATGCAGGTGATTGTCCTGGTGGTCCAGAACTCGGTGCCGGCGGACCAGATCGGCACGGCCACGAGCACCAACAACTACTTCCGCGAGGTGGGCGCCTCCCTGGGCGTCGCGGTGTTCGGTTCCTTCTTTACCACCCGGCTCTCCGAGTCCCTGACCAATGCCTTTACCGGCGCCGGGGCCTCAGCTGAGCAGGCGTCGCAGTCCACCCGGACGATGGACCCCCAGGTCCTCAGCCAGCTCCCGGCGCAGCTCAAGGACGCGATTGTCAACGCCTACGCTGACTCGCTCGCCCCCGTCTTCTGGTACCTGCTGCCGTTCCTGGTCATCGCCCTGATCCTGGCCCTGACCCTCAAGCAGATCCCCCTGTCGGACACCGCCGGCATGGTGGCCCGCGGCGAAGCAGTCGGCGGCGAGGAAGCCGAGCGGCTCGAGGCGGAACGGGCGGCAGCCCGCCACGCCGCCGACGCCGCGGAGCCCACGGGACCGGAAGGGCTTTCAGCCCACGGCAACACCGGTGGGTCCGGCCACGACGACGAGCTCACCCGCCTGCGCGGCTGACGGTCCGGAAACGGCCCGGCAGCAGCCGGTGAGTGCCGGCAGGGGCGCCGCAACCTTTGGGGGTGCGGCGCCCCTGCCGCGTGCCGGGCCGGTCAGCGCCGGCAGGCCGGGATGGCCGTGCCGTCAGCCTATCCGGCCGTGGGCAGCATCATGGCGGCGGCCGTGCCGGCCAGCATGAAGGGCCCGAAGGGAATGGCCGACTGCAGCGTCCCGCGCCGCGCGGCGAGCAATCCGAGACTCCACAGCCCGCCGAGGACGAACGCCGCAAAGGTCCCCGCCATGACGTGCCCCCAGCCCAGGAATCCCAGGTACATTCCCAGGACGCCCGCGAGCTTCACGTCGCCGAATCCCATTCCCGGCGGATAGACCGCGTGCAGGAGAAAGTAGAAGAGCCAGAGGGCTGCCCCGCCGGCCAGGACACGGAGACCCGGAATGCCGAATGCCCCGGCGTCCGCTGTGCCGGCCACGTCCTGCCCGCCGGGAAGCAACTGGCTGGCCGCCGCCCCCAGCAGAAGGACTCCGGCGATCCCATAGGAGGGAAAGACGATCCTGTCCGGGAGCAGGTGGTGCCGGACGTCAATGACCGTGAGCCGAACGGCCATCACGAAGAAATACGCACACGCAGCCAGGGCAAGCCAGAAAGCCAGCGGGTTGGCGGCGCCCAGGATGCCGAGTCGTTCGATCACCCTCGGATGCTACTTGATATTCGTCCGGCCCGGCGGTCCCCGCGCGTAAACTGTGGATATGGCCGCATGGGACAGCACGAACCGGCGCGGGCCGGACGCGCCCCGCGGCCCGGCGGAGAAGGCCGCGGCCTTCCGGAACCTGTGCCGGTCATCGCCCTGGAAGTGGCAGTCGCTGAGGTTCGAGTACCTGGACCGGCCGCTCACGGGTTCCTCGGGGTCCCCGGCGGCCCCCTCCCCCGGCGACCTCGTCAGGGGGTGGCTGCGCCGGCCCGGTGCCTTGCGGCTGGAGACTGCCGACGGCCTGGTCATCGGCAGCACCACCGGCATCAATGATTCCCGCGGCGGCTTCTATATCAGCTCCACGAGGAAGACCTGGCTCCTGCCCCCGCACTTGGTTACGCCGGTGTACGACGACGACGGGCTGGTGCGCCGCCGCCCGGAGGCAGCTTATGGCGAGCCGTCGTTCGGCAACGGCAGGTTCGCCGCCGTCCTGGACCCGGTCGAGCTTGCGGGGAACGCCCCCGTCCCGTTGGAGTTCCCCAACTCCAACGCCGTGGAGCTTGGCCCCATCACGGAGGTAGACCACGAGGGCCGGCCGGCCCTGGAATCGACGGTCAGCCCGAACCTCTCCTACCGTCCCGCCGATCCCGGAGCCCCGCTGTGCCGTCCGGGACGCACGCTGCTGAGGATTGACGCCGGCACGGGCGTCTGCGTTGCGAGCCGCTGGCTGGACGCGCCCGGGACCGGCTCGGAGCAGGACGGCTACGGGCACTGGCTCCGCATCCTGGGCGTCGACGAATACATGCTCGATGACCTGTTCCTGGCCGAATCGATGAACCTCACGGACGTCCGGCGCCACATCAGCTGGGACGTCCCCGCGGAGTAGCCCGGCCGTGACTCGCATCCGCCCGCCGGCCCCGCTAAGCTTCCTGCGATGACTGAACCCGCCGACTACTGGCCCCCTTTCGGCCTGGGCCTGACCACGCCGCGCCTTCAGCTGCGCCCCATCCGCGACGCGGACATTCCGGCCGCGGTCTCAGCCGCCCTGAGCGGCGTGCACGAGCCTGGCCGCAGCCCCTTCAGCAGGCCCTGGGCCGAATCCCCCGCTGAGGAGCTCGGCCCGAACATGGCGCAGTGGTACTGGCGGTGCCGCGGGAACATGACACCGCAGGACTGGACACTCCTGCTCGGCATCTGGCACGAGGGCGAGTTCATCGGATGCCAGGACATCGCGGCCAAAGACTTCGCCACGCTGAAGACGGTCACCACGGGCTCCTGGCTGCGGCAAAGCGTGCACGGCCAGGGCTTCGGCAAGGAGATGCGGGCCGCCGTCGCCCTCTATGCCTTCGACTGGCTCGGCGCCGAAGTGGCGGAATCCGAGGCCGCCGCCTGGAACCAGCAGTCCCTGGGCGTCTCACGCTCCCTCGGCTACGAGCTCAACGGCGTCACCCGGGCCGCCTGGGGCGGCAAGGCCCAGGAGGTCCAAAACGTCCGTCTCACCCCCGCCACCTTCAAACGCCCCGACTGGGATCTCGGCGTCGAAGGCCACGAAGCCTTCGCGAAGTACCTGGGCATCCACCAGTAGCAGCCCCCAAGCGGGGCAGCGGCCCCCCGCCGTCGCTGAGACGCCTCCTGTCGCTTCCCGTCGCTGGGTTGCCGTGGTTGTGGGTGCCGTGGTTGGGTTCGCCGGACCGCCACCTTTCGCCGTCGCTTAGACACGACGCATGGGACCCGCTGCGGTCGCTGGGCGACCTCCGGGGATCCGATGCGCCGCGATGCGCTCCTCTACGAAAGACAGCGACCCGGCTGGTGGGCGTCTCAGCATCGCGGGGCAGCGGTGTCCCGCTAAGGAGCGCATCGCCGACCAAAGCGAAGCGAAGGTCGCCCAGCGACCGCAGCGCAGCGACGGGAGGTGTCTAAGCGACGGCGGGACGCCGCTGCCCGGCGAACCCAACCACGGCAAACCCAACCACAGCGAAGGGCCGTGGTCCGGCGAACCGGACCACGGCCCTTCGGCAGGAGGGTGATGGCCTAAATCTCCGCCCCCTCCAGCAGTTCCGTCACGAGGGCTGCGATCGGCGAGCGCTCCGAGCGGGTGAGGGTGATGTGGCCGAACAGCGGGTGTCCCTTCAGGGTCTCGACGACGGCCGCCACGCCGTCGTGCCGTCCGACCCGCAGGTTGTCCCGTTGGGCGACGTCGTGGGTCAGGACGATCTTGGAGTTCTGGCCGATCCGGCTCATCACTGTCAGCAGCACATTCTTCTCCAGGGACTGTGCCTCGTCGACGATCACGAATGCGTCGTGCAGGGAGCGTCCGCGGATGTGCGTCAGCGGCATGACCTCAAGCATGCCCCGGTCCATCACTTCCTCCACCACTTCCTGGCTGACCAGCGCGCCCAGGGTGTCAAAGACCGCCTGCGCCCACGGGTTCATCTTTTCCGCTTCGGACCCGGGCAGGTAGCCGAGTTCCTGGCCGCCCACCGCGTACAGGGGCCGGAAGACGATCACCTTGCGGTGCTCCCGGCGCTCCAGGACGGCTTCGAGCCCGGCGCACAGGGCCAGTGCGGACTTGCCCGTGCCGGCCCGGCCGCCGAGGGACACGATGCCGACCGACGGGTCCATCAGGAGGTCGATCGCCAACCGCTGCTCGGCCGAGCGGCCGTGGAGTCCGAAGACGTCGCGGTCGCCCTTCACGAGCCGGACCTGTTTGTCCGCCCCTACCCGTCCGAGGGCCGAGCCGCGGCTGGACAGCAGAACCAGCCCGGTGTTGGTCGGCATCTCGGCCGCGGCCGGGATGAATACCGGCTCGTGCCCGTACAAGGTGGCAACCTCGTCCTCGCCCGCGTCGAACTCGGCGACGCCGGTCCAGCCGGAGTCCTTGACGAGCTCATTGCGGTACTCGTCGGCCAGCAGCCCCATGGCCGAGGCCTTGACGCGCATCGGCAGGTCCTTGGACACCACCGTCACGTCGCGGCCCTCGTTGGCCATGTTCTTGGCCACCGCGAGGATGCGGCTGTCGTTGTCCACCCCGCGGAACCCGGCGGGCAGCACCTCGGCGGAGATATGGTTCAGCTCCACCATGAGCGTGCCGCCGTCGGGGCCCAGCGGGATGGGACGGTCCAGGCCGCCGTGCTCGAGCCGCAGGTCATCGAGCAGCCGGAGGGCCTTGCGCGCAAAGTAACCCAACTCCGGGTCGTGGCGCTTTCCTTCGAGCTCGGTGATGACAACGATCGGCAGGATGACCTCGTGCTCGGCGAAGCGCAGGAGGGCCCGCGGATCGGAGAGCAGGACGGAGGTATCGATCACGAAACTGCGGGCCGTGCCCCGGCTCCCTGTTCCTTCCCCGGAAACAGCAAGACCGGCCGCCGCGGAATCCGCTGCACCGGTCTTTGAGGTGGCTCGCTTGGCGCGAGAGGTAGCTTTCTGTCCCTGATCGGAAATGACGTCGGGCAGTTGCTCAGAAATAGCCACATCGACTCCAGCCCCGGGGCAATGCCCGGAATTGTTATTGGTGAGGCGGCTCGGCCTGGAGGCCGGACGCGGCCTCCCATACACCCGGTGCGAAAATCCGCTCCATGTACTGGCCTCCCCGATCGGCCGGCGAATTGCCTGCCGATGGGATTAACGTACGTCTCCGGGGGCCGGTTTGTCCGATAATTTTTCGGCGATTCTTGTTGCCGTCTTGTGAATTCCGCGTGAACCGCTCAGGCGCCGAAGCGGCGCTGCCTGCCGGCGTAGTCGCGCAGGGCGCGCAGGAAATCCACCTTGCGGAACGCCGGCCACAGGGCCTCGCAGAAGTAGAACTCACTGTACGCGCTCTGCCACATGAGGAATCCGGACAGCCGCTGCTCCCCGGAGGTCCGGATCACCAGGTCCGGATCCGGCTGGCCCCGGGTGTAGAGGAAGCGCGAGATGTCATCCACGGTGAGTTCATCGGCCAGTTGTCCGATGTCCGCTCCCCGGGCGACGGCGTCGTGCAGCAGTTCCCGGACGGCGTCGACAATCTCCCGCCGTCCGCCGTAGCCGACGGCGACATTGACATGCAGCCTCTCCTGCGCGGGCGTGCGCGCCGTCAGGTTGTTCAGCCGCTCGGCGAGGTAGTCCGGCAGCAGTTCGGGGGCGCCCATGGCGTGCACCGAGATATTGGCGTCCTCGTCCAGCCGGTCCAGGGTGTTGGCGATGATGCCCATCAGGAGGTCGAGTTCCTCGCCGGAGCGGTTCATGTTGTCCGTAGAGAGCATATACAAGGTGACCACCTTGATGCCCAGCTCCTGGCACCAGCCGAGGAATTCGTGGATCTTGTCCGCACCGGCCTGATGGCCCTGGCTCGTGGGGGCGTTGAACTGGCGCGCCCAGCGCCGGTTGCCGTCGACCATGACGCCGACGTGGCGCGGGATCCGTTCAGGATCGAGGGAGCGTTGGAGCTTGCGCTCGTAAAAGCCGTAGAGGAATCCGGGCATTTCCATCCGGAGATTCACCTGGCTTCCTTGAGGTACTTGTTCAGTGCACATCCTAGGCTACCTGCCGGAGGGCCGTGCCGGGTGCAGCTCCGTCACAGGACAACCCCGGACGACTTGCTACTCACCGGTAACTTACTATGGCGTAGGTTATTATTACGGCATGGAAAGCAACAGTCCGGAGCCCCGGCCGGAGCCTCCGGCGAAGCGGGCAACCCCGGTGGACGACGCCGCGGTGCGCCTGGCTGAACTGCTGATGATCAAGCCCAAATGGCGGGGCTGGATCCACACCGTCACCGCCCCGCTGGCGCTGGCCGCCGGGCTGGTGCTGGTGATCCTGGCGCCGCCGGACCTCAAGGTGGCCTGCGCCGTCTATGCCGTTACCGGGGTCCTGCTGTTCGGCGTCAGTGCCGTCTATCACCGCGGGAACTGGTCACCGCGCGTGAAGATCGTCCTGAAGCGGCTGGATCATACGAACATCATGCTGGTGATCGCCGGCAGCTACACGCCGCTCGCCTGGGCCCTGCTGGACCGGCAGCAAGCCGAAGTGCTGCTCTGGGTGATCTGGTCCGGGGCCATCCTCGGCGTGCTGTTCCGCCTGCTGTGGACCAATGCCCCGCGGTGGCTCTACGTGCCGATCTATATCGCCCTCGGCTGCGGCTCGCTGTTCTACCTGCCGGACTTTTTCGCCGCCAACGCTGCCTCGGCGGTGCTGATCTGCGTCGGCGGAATCCTGTACATCACGGGAGCCGTGTTCTATGCGCTGAAGAAGCCGAACTTCAGCTACAAACACTTCGGCTTCCATGAACTCTTCCACGCGCTGACGGTCTTTGCCTTCGCCGCGCACTACATCGCCATTGCCATCGCGGTCCTGGGCTGACGCCGGCTGCGCTGATTCTCCCCACCTTTGAAACTGCGACGCCGGGACTCGCCGGCAGTCCGGCCCGGCACGCCGGGCGCCGGCCTCAATGGTGGGGAATTCCGGCGTCAGGGGTTGGCCCCCGGCTCAGCCGGGATGCCCTGCCGCAATGAGCCCGGGCAGCAGCCGCATGTCTGAAAAGACGGTGGTTCCGGGACCGGCCAATCGGGAAGCCGGGGTGACACCTCCGGCATACGCGAAGACGTGCATTCCCGCCGCCCTGGCGGCCTGGACGCCGTAGGCGCTGTCCTCGACGACGGCGCACCGCCCGGGAGCGGCGCCCTGGTCCGCCGCGGTGTGGAGGAACAGGTCCGGCGCGGGTTTGCCGTTGGCCACCTCTGTGGCGCTGTAGATGCGGCCCTGAAAACGGCTTAGCAGCCCGGTCTTGCCCAGGGTCCGGTGCATCTTTTCGTGGCTGCCGCTGGAGGCGACGCAGTGCGGCAGAGACAGCCGGTCCAGGGCGTCCTCGATCCCGTCAACGGCCTCGAGATCACGTTCAAACGCCTCCTGGTACCAGCGACCGTAGTCGCGGTCCCAGCCGTCGGCCAGCCGGATCCCGAGCTGCTGTTCGACGGCGGCCACAAAGTGCGCCTCGGACTTTCCGACGAACCGTTCCACGATGTCATCGAGTTCCAGCTCCCAGCCGAGATCGGCCAGCACGCGCTGGTCCACCCGGATGGCGATCACCTCGGAATCCACCAGCACACCGTCACAATCGAACACCACCAGCTCGAAGCCGTCCTGACCAGTCATGAGGACATCCTAGCCAGCTGCCCGCGCATTTCTTCGACGGAAGTCGCAGGGAGGCCGCAGACCATGCCGCGGCACAGGAACACCTGCGGGGCGCCGTCCGGGCCCGCGCCGCGGCCCTGCAGCAGGGGTACTGGCCGGGCGGCGCCGTCGTCCTGGACCGCGACCACCAGCCCGGGGCTGGCCGAGAGCAGCAGCTCCCGGTGCAGCACGGCCCGTTCCGGGGTGTCCGGTCCGGCGACGGCGGCCTCGATGGGACCGGCGAGGGCGGCCTGGGCGGTCGCGAGCAGCCAGCCGGCGGCGCGGGGTGCCTGGCCCGCAAGCGGAGGAAGCAGCAGGGCGAGGATGCTGGCCGCCAGGGTGCGGTGTTCGGACGAGCCGGAGAGGGCCGAGTGGGTCAGCAGGGCACCGGCCAGCGCGGCGGCGCCGCTGGGGGTGGCGCCGTCGAACGGTTCCAGGCCGTCGCGGCCGCCCTGGGCGGCCGTGACCTGCGCGGACTCCCCCGCAGCGTCCCTCAGGCCGCCGTCGGCCGCGAACCGCCTGCAGGCGGCGTCCAGAATGGCCTCGGCCAGCCCGTACCAGCGGGTGTGCCCGGTAACCGCATGGAGCGCGAACAGCCCTTCGGCGCACAAGGCGTAGTCCTCCAGTAAACCGCCGATTCCCCGCGCCACTCCGTCGTGGGAGACGCGCATGAGCCTGCCGGGGCCATCCGCCGCGGGCCGCCAGTGCACGCGCTCAAGATAGTCCGCGATCCGCTCCGCCGCGGCCACCAGCTCCGGGCGTGCCAGGACGGCGCCGGCGTCGGCGAGGGCGGCGACGGCCAGTCCGTTCCAGCCCGCCACCACTTTGTCATCCCGGCCGGGCTGGGGCCGGTTGCTGCGTGCCTGCGCCAGCAGCGGGCGCACCCGCTGCCACAGCGCGGCGTCCCCGCCGGACATCTCCCGGCCCGGATGCAGCGGCGAACCGCCGGCGCTCACGCTTCCGGGCATTCGGACGTTCATGAGGGCAGCCACGGCGGCGCCGTCGGCCGGGCCCAGGAGCGACTCAAGGCCGCCGGGAGTCCACAGGTAGCTGGCCCCTTCGGCGTGCACGCCGTCGACGACCGTGTCGGCGTCCAGCGACGATGCCAGGGCCACGACCCCGGTGTCCGGTTCCGCCGCAGGGCCCGCCACAGGGGCTGGAGCCGGTCCTGGCGCCGGGCGCGTCGCAGGTGCCAGCCCGAGGCGGGCCAGGAGCCAGTCGGCGGTAAGTCCGGCAATTCCGGCGGCCTCGGCCGCCGGGTACTCCGGCGTGCCGCCCAGCCGGACCCAGTGGACATAGACGCGCAGCAACTGGGCGTTGTCGTAGAGCATTTTCTCGAAGTGCGGAACGGACCAGTCCGCCGTCACCGAATAGCGGGCGAAGCCGCCGTCGAGCTGGTCGAACAACGCCGAGCGGGACATTGCTGCCAGGCACCGACCGGCCATGTCCCGGGCCGCCGTGGCGGTCTCCAGGCCCGCGGAGTCCTGGCCCCCTGCGTCCAGGTCCGCGGAGTCCTGGCCCCCTGCGTCCAGGTCCGCGGTCTCCTGGCCCGCGGTGTCCGGAGCGGCTGCCGGCGGCATGCTGTCCGAGGGCACTGCGGCGTGACGGACCAGGAATTCGAGCACGGCCGCGGGCGGGAACTTCGGCGCGCCGCCGAAGCCGCCGTGAGCCCGGTCCTCGGCGCCGGAGAGGGCGGTGACGGCTTCGGCAAGGAGCGCCGCGTCCAGGGCCTCGGGCGGCCCGTGCAGATGCAGGGCGGCTGCCGGCTGGGACGCCGCGATGCCGCGCGCCAGGGTGTCGGCGTTGGCCTCGACGGCGCCGCGGCGTTCCGTCCAGGCCTCGTTCACGGCTTCAAGGACCTGCCGGAAGGACGGCCGGCCCGGCATGGGCCGGGGCGGGTAGTACGTGCCGGCATGGAAGGCCCGGCCATCGGGCAGGAGGAAGACGGACATCGGCCAGCCGCCCTCGCCGCTGATCGCCTGCGTCGCTGTCATGTAGACGGCATCGACGTCAGGGCGCTCTTCGCGGTCCACTTTGATGGAGACAAAGTGGGCGTTCAGGTAGTCGGCGGTGTCCCGGTCCTCAAAGGATTCATGGGCCATGACGTGGCACCAGTGGCAGGCCGCGTAGCCGATTGAGAGGAACACCGGCACGTCCCGGGCGGCAGCTGCGGCGAAGGCCGCGTCACCGAACGGCTGCCAGTGCACGGGGTTGCCGGCGTGCTGGCGCAGGTACGCAGAGGGTTCCGCCGCCAGGGCATTCGAGGCCCCGGACGGCGGGTTGGGGAATCCGCGGTCAGCGGGTTCCGGGTCCCGCATCGCCGTTGACTTCCGGCCGGTTAACCGCGCCGTCGGACCGGGAAACCCCGCCGTCGGCGGGGAAGGCGGTGCCGTCGGCAGGGAATCCGGCGTCCCCGGCGGCCTCACGTTCGGCCTCCACCWGGGCACGGTAGCGGACCCGGCGGATGCGCCGCACCATGTCCACGATCAGCAGCGCGGTCAACACCACGATGAAGGCTGTCAGCAGGAAGCCCAGCAGACCCGGGGTGACCTGGTCCTCGGACAGGCCCGGGCGCAGCGACGGCGTAGGGGTCGGCGCCGGGGCTGTTGCGAGGGCGATGAGCAAGGAATGCACGGTGGGGAACCTTCTGTGGAACTGGGTGTCTTTACTGCGGTGACTCTTCTACAGTGCTTTGTCTACAGCATCTTTTCTACACTGGATAGAAGAGCCCTTTCGTCTCTATCTTAGCCCGGCGAAGAGGTCCGTTTCGGGCAGATCTACGGGGATCCGGGATTCGATCAGGGAGTAGTCCTCCCACGGCCAGACCTTGCGCTGCATGGCCGAGGAGACCGCGAAGAAGAATCCTTCCGGGTCCACCTGGGTCCGGTGTGAGCGGAGTGCGTCGTCGCGGGCTTCGAAGAAATCGCCGCACTCGACCTGGGTTGTGGTGGCGTGTGTCGGCGGCGGCGGGGTATGCCCCTCGGCGTCCGCTTCCAGCCACGCAGCGAGCCGCTCGGCATACGGGGACTGCAGGCCGGCCTCCTCCAGCGCGGAGTGGAGGGCACGGAAACGGTCCGGGCTGAAGGCGCGGTCGTAGTAGAGCTTGCTGGGCTCCCAGGGCTCCCCGGCGTCCGGATACCGGGCAGGATCGCCGGCCGCCGCGAAGGCCTCGACGGCCACCCGGTGCGCCATGATGTGGTCCGGGTGCGGGTAGCMGCCGTTCTCGTCATAGCTGAGGATCACGTGGGGCTTGAAGTCCCGGACCAGCCGGACCAGCGGCGCGGCCGCCCGCTCCAGCGGCTGCAGGGCGAAGCACCCGGGCGGCAGGGCCGGCAGGGGGTCGCCCTCCGGCAGCCCGGAATCGACGAAGCCGAGCCAGCGCTGCCGGATGCCGAGGACGTTCGCGGCGGCGTCCATCTCCAGCCGGCGTGCCCCGGCCATGTCGCGTTTGGGGTGCGGTTGCCCCTCCATCGCGGGGTTCTGGATGTCGCCGCGGGAGCCGTCGGTGCACGTGGCCACCAGGACTTCCACGCCTGCGGCGGCATACATCGCCATCGTGGCGGCACCCTTGCTGGATTCGTCGTCGGGATGAGCATGGACCGCCAGCAGACGAAGCGGTGCTGACGGGCGGGGGGATGCTGTCATCGTGGGACGGCTCCTCTTTCTGCTGTGCTGCCCTGTTGGGTGCGTCTGTTGGTGTGCGGCTTGGTCTGTGCGGCCAGCCGGAAATATTTCGGTCCGATCCACACTAAACTGGACTGGTGACTTCCGAGGACCAGCCTGCCGCGCCGGCACCTAACAGCCTATCCAATCGTTACGGCGGCCAAAAGCGCGCGCTGTCCCGCAAGGTCAAACGCAACATCCTGATCGCCGCCCTCGCCGTGGGCATTGCCTTTCTGGCCTGGGTCTCGACGTCGGCGGCCATCGGCGGCGTCAACTACAAGGATGTCGGCTACAGCACCCCCGACGCCACGGTCACGGAAATCGACTTCCAGGTCACGAAGGACCCGGCAGCGGAGGCGAAATGCGCTGTGAAGGCCATGGACTCGAAGTTCGCGATTGTCGGCTGGAAGGTTGTGGACATCGGGCCGAACGCGGCCGATGCCGGCACGGACGGCGGACGCACCACAGCCCACCGCGCCCAGCTGCGCACGGAATCCCAGGCGGTCTCCGCCGTCGTGGACAGCTGCTGGATTACCGACGCCGGACAATAACGGGACCACAGGCCGCGGCAAGTGCCGGGCGGGCACACAGTGAAGCCGTCCGAGGCCGCCTGGGACACCGCCTGTAACACCGTGTGATCCACGCCGCAGTCCTCTTTGGTTTATCCACAGGATTGACTACAATGGATCAATACCTTTCCCCCGCTGAGCTGGTTACTGCGTCATAAAAGTGGCCACCGTGGCGGGGTCTTTGCTTGTATGACCACCCAAAGGAGAAGTCCGTGTCTACCACCAACAGCGCAACTGCGGCTTGGCTTACCCAGGAAGCTTTTGACCGCCTGAAGGCAGAGCTGGACAACCTTTCCGGCCCCGGCCGGGCAGAAATCGTCCAGAAGATCGAAGCGGCGCGCCAGGAGGGCGACCTCAAGGAGAACGGTGGCTACCACGCTGCCAAGGAGGAGCAGGGCAAGATCGAGGCCCGCATCCGCCAGCTCACTGCGCTCCTCCGGGACGCCCACGTCGGGGAGGCCCCGGCCGACGACGGTATCGTGGAGCCCGGCATGATCGTCGTGGCCAGGATTGCCGGCGACGAGGAGAGCTTCCTGCTCGGCTCCCGCGAAATTGCCGGCGACTCGGACCTGGATGTCTTCAGCGAGAAGTCCCCCCTCGGCGCGGCCATCGTCGGCCACAAGGAGGGCGACAAGCTCAGCTACACCGCCCCGAACGGCAAGGACATCACGGTGGAGATCATCTCCGCCAAGCCGTACGCCGGCTGACACCAGCGACATAACAGCGACGCCGGTCTCCCCTCGCGGGGAGACCGGCGTCGTGTTTTCCGCCCGTTGGCGGGGGCTGCTGGGGCCGGCCGGTTTGGCCGGAGTCCCCGGAGGTGTCCTCTACCCGGGTAGTCAGCGTCCCGCGGGCAGCGCCCCGGGACGCCTGGTGCTCAGCAGCAGCGCGGCTGTGATGCCGCCGATAGCCCCACCCAGGTGGGCCTGCCACGAGACGAAACTGGCCACGGTGGGCAGGATTCCGAACAGGATGCCGCCGTAGGCCATGAACAACACCACGGACAGGGCGATCTGCCACCAGTTCCGGTTGATGAAGCCGCGGACCAGGAGGAACGCGAAGAGCCCGAACACCAGCCCGGAGGCGCCCACGGTGACGCTGGCGCCGCCGATGAGCCACACCACGAGCCCGGATGCCAGCCAGCTGGCGGCCAGTGCGGTGATGAACACCCGGTGCCCGGAGAGGAACACGAGGAAGCCGAAGATGATCAACGGAAGCGTGTTGGACATCAGGTGGGCCAGGCTGGAGTGCAGCAGCGGAAAGGTCAGGATGTCCAGGATCCCGTCCAGGCTGCGCGGCCGCAGCCCGAAAGTGCGGTTCAGGGAGTGGAACAGTGCGGTGTTGAGGATCTCGATCAGGTAGAGCAGCACCACGAAGGAGCCGACCACCAGCAGTCCCCGGCGGGCCCGCACCGCGGTGGTCTCCCCCTCCTGCGGCTCCCCGCCCCCAAACGAGTCCATCACCATGGCCCCTAGTGCACCACGATCGGCTGGAAACCCTCGGCGCGCAGCGCCGCCAGGACCTGGCTGCAGTGCTCGTGGCCCTTGGTTTCCAGGTTGACGGTGATGGAGACGTCGCCCATGCTGATGGAGCCGCCCACCCGGGTGTGGTCCAGGCCCGTGACGTTGGCGTCGTTCTCGGCGATGATGCGGGCGATCGTGGCCAGCGAGCCCGGACGGTCGTCCAGCATCATCCGCACGGTCATGTACCGGCCGGCGGCGGAGAGGCCGCGCTGGATGACCTTGAGCATCAGCATGGGGTCGATGTTGCCGCCGGAGAGGACCACGGCAACGGTTCCGGGATTTTCGATCTTGCCTTCCATGAGCGCCGCGACGCCGACGGCACCGGCAGGTTCCACCACCATCTTGGCGCGCTCCAGCAGGAAGATCAGCGCCCGGGCCAGGGCGTCCTCGCTGACGGTGACGACGTCGTCGACGAGCTCGCGGATGATGCTGAACGGCAGCTGGCCCGGCCGGCCGACGGCGATGCCGTCGGCCATGGTGGAGACCTTTTTGAGCGGGACGAGGGCGTCGGCTGCGAGCGAGGGTGGATAGGCGGCGGCGTTTTCAGCCTGGACGCCGATGATGCGGATCTCGCGGCCGAGTTCCTTGGCGCGCGCCTTCACCGCGACGGCAACGCCGGCGAGGAGTCCGCCGCCACCGACACCCATCAGGATGGTGTCGACGTCGGGGACCTGTTCAAGGATCTCCAGCCCGACCGTCCCCTGGCCGGCGACGACGTCGACGTCATCGAAGGGGTGGACAAAGACGGCACCGCTTTCATCGGCATAGCGCTTGGCTTCCGCCAGCGCCTCGTCCACGTTGTGGCCGTGCAGCACCACCTCGGCGCCGTGGCTGCGGGTGGCGGCGAGCTTGGGCAATGCGACGCCGAGCGGCATGTAGATCCGGGCCTTGATGCCCAGGCTCTTGGCTGCGACAGCCACGCCCTGGGCGTGGTTTCCGGCAGAGGCCGCCACGACGCCGCGCTTCTTTTCGGCGTCGGAGAGCTTGGCCATTCGCACGTAGGCGCCGCGGACCTTGAAGGAGCCGGCGCGCTGCAGGTTTTCGCACTTGAGGAAGACCTCGCCGCCGACCGTGCTGCCGAGGGCCCGCGATGATTCCACGGGCGTCCGCGTAATAATCCCGTCGAGCAGCTTCTGCGCCTCCAGGACATCGTCCAGCGTGACGGGCAGGCTCTCAAGGGTATTCACGAACTGTTCTCCTTCTTTGGATCAGGCGTCGGTGCCCCGTCCGGCATCGCTGCCCGGAGCACCGCTGTTGGGTGCGGCGCCCTCGCCGCCGGGGTTTGCGCCCGGCAGGTGGACGTCTGTGAAGGTGGTGTCTGCGCCGGGTTCGGGGGCAGAACCGCCCCCGGCTCCCGCGGTTGCCAACACTTCATCATGTTCCCACGTTCTGCCCGCAATGTAGCGAATCGACGAGTTTGCTACGGCAAGGATCGGAACGGAGAACAAGGCGCCGGGGATCCCGGCGAGGTAGGAGCCGGCCGCGACGGACAGGATCACGGCGACGGGGTGGAGGGAGACGGCCTTGCCCATGACGAGGGGCTGCAGGATGTGGCTTTCGAGCTGCTGGACGCCGAGCACGATCGCCAGCATGATGAGGGCGTTGACGGGCCCGTTGGCGACCAGCGCCAGCAGCACGGCGATCGCGCCGGTGAACAGCGCGCCGACCACCGGGATGAACGAACCGAGGAAGACCAGCACGCCCAGCGGCAGCGCGAGCGGCACGCCGATGATGGCGGCGCCGACGCCGATTCCCACGGCGTCCACGAAGGCGACGAACATTTGGATGCGTGCGTAGCTGACCATGGATGTCCAGCCGCGGCGGCCCGCGCCGTCCGTGGCCCGGCGCGCCTTCCGGGGCATGAGCCTGACGAGGAAGGCCCAGATCCTGTCGCCTTCGAGCAGGAAGAAGATCAGGATGAACAGCGCCAGGACCAGGCCGGCGGCGAAGTGCCCGGCGGTGCTCCCGAACGTCAGAGCCCCGCTGAGGATGCTGCTGCTGTTGTTCTGCAGGGCAGCGGTGGCGTCCTCGAGGTACTTATCGATCTGGGCGGCCGTCAGGTGCAGCGGGCCTTCCGACAGCCAGGTCTGTACCTGCTGCACGCCCGTGAGCGCCTGGGACCACAGTTCGCCGAAGCCCTGCATGAGCTGGCGCCCGACCAGGGTCAGGGCACCGACGATGAGGCCGATGAAGCCGAGCACCGTGATGGCGACGGCGAGCCCCTTGGGCACGCGCCGGTTGGCCATCCAGCGCACTGCGGGGCTGAGGAGCCCCGAGAGGAGGGCGGCCACCATCACGGGGATGATGAGGAAGCTGACGTGGCTGAGCAGCCAGACCAGCAGCCCGATTACGAGCAGGATCAGCCCGCCGCGCCACGCCCAGGCGGCGGCGATCCGCACGCCGTAGGGAATGTCCTGGTCGATCTCCCGGTCGGTCCGTGCCCGGGCCCCGGCGCGTGACCCGGTCCCGGCCGCGGAATAGGAGGGGCTTGTGGCAGGTGCGGCGTCCTCAGCTGGCGTCATAGCCCCATGATTCCGTAGGCGACGCCCAATAGGAAACCAGCAACCAGCAACCGGCAACCAGCACCGGGCTACGGCCCAGGCACGGGGCGACGGCCGAGGCACCGGCCCGGGGGCCGTTCATGGGGTCAGGCCGCCCGGTCAGCCCACAGCGTCAGCCGGCAGCGGCCGTCAGCGAGGCGGAGATGCCCCAGGTCATGGAGAACTGCTCCCCCGGCGCAAGCCAGCGCAGGCCCTCGCCGCTGTTGAACGCGTTGGCGGGACCGGTCATCGGCTCGATCGCGACCGCCTTCGACCGGCCCGGAAATTCCGTCGTCACGAAGACATGGACGTACCCGCAGCTCGCGTCCTGCCACAGGCTCACCGTCCGCCCGTCGGGTGCGCGCAGCGTGTGCCGGGCGACGCCGCCGTCGAACTCCAGGTCCGTGTAGGCCGTATCGAGGTCCAGGGTCCCCACCGGCCGCCCGCCGCGCAGATCGAAGTCGCCGCTGACCGGTTCACTGCTGCGCGGGATGAGGCGGCCGTCGGCGACCAGCCTGGTCCGGGCGTCCACACTCACGGTGAGGTCCTCGCTGGGCACATCGCCCAGCCGCAGGTACGGGTGCGCGCCGAGCACGAACGGCGCGCTGTCCTGGGAGTCGTTGATCAGGGTTTGGCGCACCACCAGCCCCAGGTCCTCGGCCAGTTCGTAGCGGACCCGGTGCCGCAGAAGAAACGGGTAGCCGTGCTGCGGAAAAACCGCCGCCTCCAGGGTTACGGAGAACTGATCCTCGTCCACGAGATCGTAGGAGGAGTTCCGCAGCAAACCATGGCTGGCGTTATTGCGGGAGACCTCGGTGATGTCCAGCTGCAGCTTCTTGCCGTTGAGGTGCCAGACGCCGTCCTCCACCCGGTTGGCCCAGGGTGCCAGCGTGATTCCGGTGGCGCCGGGCGCGATGTCGGCATCCCCGTAGGTTTCCGTCAGGGCGGTGTCTCCACGGCTGTAGAGCCGCAGGCCGGCGGCGAGTTCGGTGACGACTGCCAGGGCGTCGCCGCGCCGGAGCTCGTACTGCCGGCCGGACGCGTACCTGCGCATCGTGTCATTGGCGGCGGATACAGTGCCGGATGCCGGGGGTGTCGCTGAGAGATCCATGGTGACCACCGTACAGCCCGCACCACACAAACAACCCCGCGAACCCGTATACCTTGGACCCATGACTTCCAGCAGCGCAGGAGCCAGGCCATGAATCAACCCCTGGACGGCCGCGGGCTCGCCGCCCGGTTTGAGACGGTCTTCGGCGCCCGGCCCGACGGCGTGTGGCAGGCACCGGGGCGGGTCAACCTCATCGGCGAGCACACCGATTACAACGAGGGCTTCGTCCTGCCGTTCGCCATCGACCGGGCGGCCCGGGTTGCCGTCCGGGTCCGGCCGGATTCCACGGTGCGGATGCTCTCCACGTTCGGCAACCAGGGGCTGACCACCGCGGAGACCGGCTCGCTGGCCCGCGCCAGTGCCAGGGGCTGGACAAAGTACCCGCTCGGGGTCATCTGGGCGCTGCAGCAGCGGGGCCTTCAGGTTCCCGGCGTGGACCTGCTCCTGGATTCCGAGGTTCCGCGAGGGGCCGGCCTGTCGTCCTCCCACGCCATCGAATGCGCCGTGATTTCGGCGCTGAACGGGCTCATGGACGCCGGCCTCTCCGTACAGGACATGGTCCTGGCCACCCAGCGGGCAGAGAATGACTTCGTCGGCGCGCCGACCGGCATCATGGACCAATCCGCCTCGCTCCGGGCCACGGCCGGCCACGCCGTCTTCCTCGACTGCCGGGACCAGAGTGTCCGGCTGGTGCCGTTCGACGCCGATGCCGCGGGACTGGTGCTGCTGGTTGTCGACACCCGGGTTTCCCATTCCCACGCCGACGGCGGGTATGCGGCCCGCCGGGAATCGTGCGAACTCGCCGCCGAGGTCCTTGGCGTGCGGGCGCTGCGCGACGTCGGGCTCGAGGACCTCGAGGAGGCCAGCGGGCTTCTGGACCAGGAGACCTTCCGCCGGCTCCGGCATGTTGTCACCGAGAACCAGCGCGTGCTGCAGACGGTGGAGCTGCTGGACACCCGGGGCCCGGCCGCCATCGGCCCCTTGCTCGACGCGTCCCATGCCTCGATGCGCGATGACTTCGAGATCTCCTGCGCGGAGCTGGATCTTGCCGTGGACACGGCGCGGTCGGCCGGCGCGGTCGGCGCCCGCATGACCGGCGGCGGCTTCGGCGGCTCCGCGATCGCCCTGACCCCGGCGGGATCGGCGCAGCAGGTGCGCTCCGCCGTCGAACGTGCCTTCGCCCGGGCCGGGTATGCCGCGCCGGAGATCTTCAGCGTCAGCCCCGCGGCCGGAGCCATGCGGCTGGCCTAGGCGGGGCGTAGTCTGGGCGCATGCCAGAAGCTGTCATCGTTTCTACTGCCCGGAGCCCGATCGGCCGTGCGTTCAAAGGGTCCCTGAAAGACGAACGGCCGGACGATCTCGCCGCGGCCATGATCACGGCGGCCCTCGCCGGGATTCCGGAGTTCGACGCCGCCGCCGGGGCCGGCCACGGCCTGGACGACATCTATCTGGGGTGCGCCGAGCCAAGCGGCGAGGCCGGCTCCAACATGGCCCGTGTGGTCAGCATCCTGGCCGGGCTGGACAACGTTCCGGCCGCCACCATCAACCGTTTTTGTGCCTCCAGCCTGCAGACGCTCCGGATGGCCTTCCACGCCATCAAGGCCGGCGAAGGCCAGGCGTTCGTGGCCGCCGGGGTTGAGGCCGTGTCGCGCTACCGGGACTGGGCCGGTGCCGGCGAGACCGACGCCAGCACGCACAATCCGCGCTTTGAGGCGGCCCGGAAACGCACCGAGGCCCGCGCGGCCGCCAACACGCCGTGGACCGACCCGCGGCTGGGCGGCCGGATGCCGGACGTGTACATCGCCATGGGCCAGACGGCGGAGAACGTCGCCACAAGCTACGGCATCACCCGTCAGGAGCAGGACGCCTGGGCGGTGCTCAGCCAGAACCGGGCCGAGGCGGCCATCGCTTCCGGGTTCTACGCCCGCGAAATCACCCCCTATACCCGCGCCGACGGCTCGGTGGTGGACCGCGACGATTCACCGCGGCCCGGGGTGACAGCAGAGGCGGTCGGTGCCCTGCAGCCGGTTTTCCGCAGCGGCGGCACCGTAACGGCCGGGAACGCGTGCCCCCTCAACGACGGGGCCGCCGCCGTCGTGGTTATGAGTGATTCTCGCGCCCGCGAACTGGGCCTCGAGCCGCTTGCGCGGATCGTCTCCACCGGTGTCAGCGCCCTGTCCCCGGAGTTGATGGGCATGGGGCCGGTGGCAGCGACCCGCCGGGCGCTCACGATCGCCGGGCTGACCATCGGGGACATCGACCTCGTGGAGCTCAACGAGGCCTTCGCGGTCCAGGTGGTGGCCAGCGCCCGGGAGCTCGGCATCGATCCGGAGATACTCAATGTCCATGGCGGCGCCATTGCCCTTGGCCATCCCTTCGGGATGACCGGCGCACGCATGACCACCACGCTGATCAATGGGCTCCGCGCCCGCGACGCCTCTTTGGGACTGGCCACGCTGTGCGTCGGCGGCGGCCAGGGCATGGCGGTTGTGTTCGAGCGGCTCAGCTGACGGCTTCCTGCTGAGCCGCATACGAGAGGAGCCCCGCCATTGGGCGGGGCTCCTCTCGGGAAATCAGGGTCGTTCAGGAACGACGCCGGTCAGTCGTCGCCGCGCAGGATGGCCAGGAGTCGGATGATTTCGACGTAGAGCCAGACCAGCGTGACCGTGAGGCCGAAGGCTGCGGTCCAGGAGAAGCGCTGCGGGGCGCCGGCGTTGATGGCCGCCTCGATCGACGTGAAGTCCATGATCAGGGAGAAGGCGGCCAGGCCGATCGCCAGGAAGCCGATGAAGACGCCGAGCGGGATGCCCATGATCTCCACGCTGGTGCTCAGGCCAAACGGCGTGGTCACGGCCCCGGTCATCATCATGACGACGTTGACGAGGGCAAACACCGCATAGCCGATCAGGGCGATCATGAAGAACCGCATGAGCTTGGGCGTCGCCCGGACCTTGCCGCTCTTGAACAGCACGAGCGTCACGGCGAAGACGGACAGCGTCCCGACGACGGCCTGGATGCCGACTCCCGGGAACAGGTTGTCAAGGATGCGGGTCAGGCCGCCGAGGAAGAACCCTTCGAGCAGGGCGTAGGCCAGGATAAGTCCGGGCGACGGCTGCTTCTTGAAGGTGTTGACCATTGCCAGGGCGAAGCCGCCGAGGGCTCCGAGGATCATCAGCATGGATCCGGTGCCCTGCGGGACGGCGAGCGCCACTGCCGCGCCGACTACCAGGATGCCGAGGCACCCCGCGGTCTTGACGATGACGTCGTCGTACGTCATCCGTCCAATGTCAGCCGGCCCGGCCGCCGGGCGGTTGTACAGGTCCTGGAGCTGTTCCTGGGTCATGCCCTGCTGGGCCGCATTCCACCCGCCCTGGACCGGGGCCTGACCGTAAGCGGTCTGGCCATACGGGTTCTGACCGTACGGGGCCTGACCGTACGGGGCCTGCGGGGCAGGCGGTGCCTGGGTGGCTTCGCGGAAATTCTTTCCGCTGAAGATCGGGTTTCCGCCATGTGCCATTGCGGGTGTCCTCCAAAATAAGGGGGTGGGTGATGTTCCGGTGCGATGCGGACTAGACGAAATGGGGATTTTATATAGTCACGCTACCAATTCCCACGGCTGACCGGGAGGGATAGTTCCCCACGGGGACCGCCGCAACCGAACCGTGATCTAGGTCAGCGGGTTTTTCAGGCCTAGCATGCCCGCGGAGGCCAGCCTCCCGGTGCGGCTCGCGAGTGTGCGGCTCGTGAGCGTGCGGCTCGTGACTGTGCCGGCCGCCAGCAGGCCGGACTGTCCGTCACCGTGGAAATCGTCGAACCGCTGCGACGGGTCACCCTTCGGCTCGGGGAGCGGGCCGGGAACCGGCGCCGGCGTTCCCGTGCCGCTGTTGATAATGACGTCGTCGATGTAGATGTCGGCCATTTGCTGATCGTGTTCGGAGCCAAGCTGGAGCGTGTCGAGCGTCGTCGCGGAAATACTGACAGTGCCGGCGTAGACCGAACGCCCGTCCCACCAGATTTGGACGTTGGTCCCGGGGCCGTTGGGGACCACGTGCATGACGAGCCGGTGCCAGGAGTCAGTCGGGACGTCCCGCCGCAAGGTGGTGTAGGCGAACCCTGCGGGTGACGAGGTACGGAGCACGAGCTCATGGGAGATGTTCTGCCGGAAAACATCCAGGACGCGGACTCCGCCGGCAAAGAACCGGAAGTAGGGAACATTGTTTCCCGCCATTCCTTCGGCGGCGATGTTGAACCAGCCATCCGCATATGCCTCCGTGGTCCCGGGGGTCAGGCCCACCGTCAGCCTGGCGATGGAGCCCGGCACCGCGGTGGTGTGCAGGAGGGCGGCACAGTTCCCGGAGTGCGAGAGCCCGGTGGACACAGAGGCGTTCCCCGTCCCGGCCGCGGAAATGCCGAACCCGTCCAGGGTGCCTGCCTCGAAGCTGGACGCCGCCGCCTGGATCCCCGGATAGGGGTCCCTGAGTGCCTCGGTGGAGGCAACGCAGGCCTGCGCCCCGGCGGTTTCGGGGCCCAGGCTGAGCGCCGGGAGGCCCAGGATCGCCAGTACAAGCGAACCCGCGAGGCACAGCTTGACCACCCGGTTCATCAGTCGGCCCTCCACGATCGGCCCCTGCCTTCGGCGCCGGCCGGATTCCGGAACGAACGGAATCGGGTTCTGGCGCTCTCCGCACCATAACGCCGGCGGGCTTGGAAAAAGCTTGGGGGTGGCGGTTCCGCGGGCCGGAGCGTACGTGCCCAGCCGCCCGCGCCAGCCCTGGGTGGCCCGGCGAATTGCGGACCGGGCAGGCCACTGTTTAGGCATACTCGGAATCAACAAAAGTTTTCTTTAGCTGGGCTACAGCAAGGTGTCGACGACGCTACACGGTTGTTACCCGATCGCGACGTTCTCCCTGCTCGCAGCGGCATTCTTTGGGTCGCCCGGGCTGTAGCATAGGCCACACAGGGTGACGGACATCACAACACATGATCGTATTGCCAGACGCTCGTCCCCTGACCGTTCGCAACGGTTGCAAAGGCGCAACCCACAGCACCCCCATGTGGAGGTTTTCAATTTGAGAAGCACAACGAGCGGCCTGTCGCAGAGACGGCGCGGCAGACTATTGAGGGCTGTGGGGTCAGTATTCGCCGCCACGGCTGCGCTACTGCTCATCGTGGCCCCGGCGTCCAGCGCCACGACCCCCTCGCCGACACCATCCCCGTCGGCCACCCAGTTCACGAACAGCATCAGCGGCTTCCTGCGCGGCGACGACCGCGCACCGATCCCCGGGGTGACCATCACCGCCACGAGCGGCGATTTCACGGGAACCACGAAATCGGGAGCCAACGGCGCCTGGACCATCGGCGTCCCCACCCAGGGAACCTACGAGGTCAAACTCGATGAGTCCACGCTTCCGCAGGGCATCAAACTGGCCGAGGGCCAGGAGAACCCCCGCAACGTCACCTTCAGCCAGACCTCAAACCTCTCGGTGATCTTCACGTTTGGCAAGGGCATTGTCGTGGAGCAGCAGAACTTCATGCAAAACCTGCTCAACCGGCTGGTGGCAGGACTAAGCTTCGGCCTGTTGCTCGCCCTCGCGTCCGTGGGCCTGTCCCTGATCTTCGGCACTACCGGCCTGACCAACTTCGCGCACGGAGAAATGGTCACCCTCGGCGCGGTACTGGTGTTCGCCTTCAACCAGATGCACCTGCCGTTCTGGCTGGCCGTCATCCTGGCCGTCATCGGCGGCGGATTGTTCGGCTACGTCCAGGACGCGGGCCTGTGGAAACCCCTGCGGCGCCGCGGAACGGGGCTTGTTCCGATGATGATCGTCAGCATCGGCCTGGCCCTGTCCGTGCGCTACATCATCCAGTTCTACTTCGGCGGCGCCACCCAGCAACTGCCGTTCGCCCAGAGCGTGGAAATCCTGATCGGCCCGATCTCCATCTCCCCCAACAACCTCTTGTCCCTCCTCGTCAGCGCCGTCGTGATCGCCGCCCTCGGCGTCGTCCTGCTGAAGACCCGTCTCGGCAAGGCCACCCGCGCGGTGGCCGACAACCCGGCGCTGGCCGCGGCCTCCGGCATCGACGTCGACTCCGTCATCCGGATCGTCTGGGTGGTCGGCGGCATGCTCGCCGCCCTCGGCGGCATCCTCTGGGCCTACTACCGTCCCGGCGTCACCTTCGACATGGGCTCGCAGATCCTGCTGCTCATCTTCGCCAGCGTCACCCTCGGCGGCCTCGGCACAGTCTGGGGCGCCCTGGTCGGTTCCATCATCGTCGGCATCTTCGTTGAGCTGACCACCGTGTTCGGCCTCGCCGCCGACCTCAAATACGTGGGAGCGTTGTTCATCATGATTGTTGTCCTCTTGTTCCGCCCTCAGGGCATTCTGGGCCGCAAAGAGCGCGTGGGTTAGGAGACAGCCATGGACTTCGGATTCATATTTTCCAGCGCCGCCGGTGAACTTTTCAGCCCGACGACAGCTGCCTACGCCCTGGCCACCCTCGGCCTCGCGGTTCACTTCGGCTACACCGGCCTGCTCAACTTCGGCCAGGCAGGCTTCATGGCGGTGGGAGCCTACGGCTTTGCCATCTCCACCCTGACGTTCCATGTGCCGTTCTTCGTCGGACTGCTCATCGCCGTCGTCGCGTCCGCCATCTTCGCCCTGCTGCTGGGCATCCCGACGCTGCGGCTGCGGGCGGACTACCTGGCCATCGTGACCATCGCGGCGGCCGAAATCGTGCGCTACATCGTCACGACCAACCAGCTGACCGCCATCACCGGCTCGGCCAACGGCCTGGCCGCCTTCGAGGGCGATTTCTACGCCATGAACCCGTTCCCTCCCGGGACCTACATTGGCATGAACAACCGCGACTTCTTCATCCGGGTGGTCGCCTGGGCCGTCGTGGCCGTCTTCTGCACCCTGGTCTGGCTGCTGATGCGCAGCCCCTGGGGCCGGGTACTCAAGGGCATCCGCGAGGACGAGAACGCCGTCCGCTCGCTCGGCAAGAACGTGTACGCCTACAAGATGCAGYCCCTGATCATCGGCGGCGCGCTCGGAGCCCTGGCAGGCATGATCTTCACGATTCCCCGCGGCGCGGTGCAGCCTGCCAACTACGGCACGGAATTGACGTTCTTCCTCTACACCTGCCTGCTGCTCGGCGGGCTCGGCACTGTGCTCGGCCCGGTGGTCGGCGCGATGATCTTCTGGGTGGTGCTCTCGCTCACCCAGGGCATCCTCTACGGCCTGATCGAGTCCGGCACCATCACGTGGCTGAACACGGTCCAGGCCGGGCAGCTGCGTTACATCCTGGTCGGCGTGGCGCTCATGCTGCTAATGATCTTCAGGCCCCAGGGCGTTCTCGGCAATAAGAAGGAGCTGGCATTCGCATGAGCATTCCAAGCGAAGAGTCACGGGACGAACCCCGCACGTCGGAAGAGATCGACTACATGACGGACACCCGTCCGATCGCCGCCGGCGAGATCGCGCCCGGTTGCAAGAAGCGTGATCCGATCGTGGTGGCAGAAAACGTCACCCGCACCTTCGGCGGCATCAACGCCGTCGACGTCCAGTACCTCGAGATCCCGCGGCACAAGATCACCGCACTGATCGGCCCCAACGGCGCCGGCAAGACCACCTTGTTCAACCTGCTGACGGGATTCGATACCCCGAACTCGGGTACCTGGCAGTTCGAGGGCAACAACATCGCCGGCGTCTCCTCGTACAAGGTGGCCCGGATGGGGATGGTGCGCACGTTCCAGCTCACCAAGGTCATGGGCAAGCTCACCGTCATGGAGAACATGCGCCTCGGCGCCTCCAGCCAGTCCGGCGAACGGCTGTCCAAGGCTTTGTTCAAGGGCATCTGGGGCGGCCAGGAAAAGAAGATCACCCAGGAAGCCAACGTGCTGCTGGAGAAGTTCAAACTGGACGCCAAGAGGGACGACTACGCGGCGTCGCTGTCCGGCGGCCAGCGGAAGCTGCTGGAAATGGCCCGCTCCCTCATGGTGCGGCCCAAGCTGGTCATGCTCGACGAACCGATGGCCGGCGTCAACCCGGCGCTGACGCAGTCGCTGCTGGACCACATCAAGAACCTCAAGGCCGAGGGCATGACCGTCTTGTTCGTCGAGCACGACATGAACATGGTCCGCCACATCGCCGACTGGGTGGTGGTGATGGCAGAGGGCAAGATCGTGGCCGAAGGGCCTCCCGCCGAAGTCATGAAGAACCCCGCCGTGATCGACGCCTATCTCGGCGCCCACCACGACGTGGATCTCGGCGACGCCGAGGGCATCAAGGAACTGGCCGCGGAGCTGGTCGCCGACGAGGAATCGATTGTCGGCACTGAAAACGCCGGCATCATCTCCGCCGACGTCCTCACCACCGAGGCGGAGGAGGCGACGAACGGGACAACGCGCGGCCGCCGCAGCGCCGGCGAGCCGAACACCGCCGAAGAGCCAAACCGCACAGAGAAGGACAAAGAATGAGCGCCACCAGCGCGGCACCGGCCGCCCAGCCCGCCTTCGATGGCGACTCGGTCGTGAAGGTCACCGATCTGGTGGCTGGTTACATCCCCGGCGTCAATATCCTCAACGGCTGCAGCATCGAGGCCCGCAAGGGTGAGCTGATCGGCATCATCGGCCCCAACGGCGCCGGCAAGTCCACGCTGCTGAAGGCCATGTTTGGCCTGGTCAAGGTCCACTCCGGCTCGGTGGTGGTCCGCGGGCAGGACATCACCGGGCTCAAGGCCAACAAGCTGGTCAGCAAGGGCGTCGGCTTCGTTCCGCAGAACAACAACGTGTTCGCCGCCCTGACCATCGAGGAAAACATGCAGATGGGCATGTTCCAGCGGCCCAAGGACTTCGCCCAACGGTTCGACTTTGTCTCCGAACTGTTCCCGGAGCTCGCCAAACGGCGCGCCCAGCGGGCCGGCTCGCTCTCCGGCGGCGAACGCCAGATGGTCGCCATGGGACGGGCCCTCATGATGGACCCCGCCGTACTGCTGCTCGATGAGCCCTCCGCGGGCCTCTCCCCCGTCAAGCAGGATGAGACCTTCCTCCGGGTCCACGAGATCAACCGGGCCGGCGTCTCGGTCATCATGGTGGAACAAAACGCGCGCCGCTGCCTGCAGATCTGCGACCGCGCCTACGTGCTGGACCAAGGCAAGGACGCGTACACCGGTACTGGCCGGGAACTCATGAAGGATCCCAAGGTCATCCAGCTCTACCTGGGGACGCTCGCAGACACTGTCGAATAGCGCTCCGGGCAGTATCCCCGCAGGGGCCGTCACCAGCCGGTGGCGGCCCTTGTGCGTGCCCGGCGGCGCCAGGCTGCGCCCCAGGCCTCTGGCCACGCCTCCGGGCGCCTCCGCAGCCTGCGACGGCGTCACGCGTTGCAGGTTTATGGACGGGGACCTTGAGGGCGTAGCTGGCATTCCGGCGTCAGCTGTCCGATGCCGGCCTACTGGCTGCCGTGCTTGACGCCTGGCGCACTCCCCCGCACACAAAAGACCCCCGTCCGGACTGGACGGGGGTCTTTTGTTAGTCGGGGGGAAGCGGCTTACAGCTTGCCGAATTCTTCCTTGACCGGCTTGTAGGTGTTGTCATCCTGGTACTCGTAGATGCCGATGTAGGCTTCCGTCGGGTCGCCGGCGTCGGAGAACGTTACGGGGCCGGACTGGCCGTCGTAGTCGATGTCCTTACCGTTGCGGAGCAGGGTGACGCAGCTCGGGAAGGTGTTGCACTTCTCGCCGCCCTCAGAGACTGCCTTGAGCTGGGCTGCGATGTCGGTGCCCTTGGTGCTCTTGGCTGCCTCGGCCGCCAGTGCGATCAGGTTCACTGCGTCGTAGGACTCGCCGGAGTAGCTGTAGTCCTTCAGCGCCGGGTCAATCCCCAGGAGCTTCTTCTTGAAGTCCTCCTTGGCGAAGGTTCCCGGGATGGTGCCCTGGGCGCCCTTCAGGGTTCCTGCCTGGAAGTCCTTGCTGTAATCGGACATGTTGCCGTCCACCATGAAGATCTGGGTCGGCTTGACGCCCTTGCCCGTCATCAGCGGAACGATGCTCTTGGCCTGGTCGAAGGTGATCAGGGCAATGGCATCCGGCTTGGCGGCGAGAACCTTGTCCACCTGGCTGCTGAACTGGGAATCGCCTTCATTGAACAGCTCCTGGGCAACAACCTTGCCGCCGGCCGCCTCGAAAGCCGCTTGGACGTTCTTCGCAAGGCCGGTTCCGTAGGCGTCGTTCAGGACGATCATGCCGACCGTCTGGGCGCCACAGGTGGCCATGTAGTTGCCGAGGACCTTGCCCTGGAGCACGTCCGAGGGCGCGGTGCGCCAGTAGAGGCCCTTGTCATCCCACGCCGTGAAGTCCGGGGAGGTGTTGGCCGGGGAGAACTGGACGACGCCGGCACCGGTGATCTGGTTGATCACGGTCTTGGAGACACCCGAGGAGGCGGCGCCGACGATTGCACTGACGCCCTGTCCGAGCAGTGCCGTGGTGGACTGGGTGGCGATGTCGGTCTTGGTGTCGCCGGAGTCACGGTGGATGACCTCTACCGGCTTGCCCAGGACGCCGCCGGCATCGTTGACCTCCTTGATGCCGAGGTTGACACCTGCAATTTCGGGCGGGCCGAGGAAGGCCAGCGAACCCGTCGTCGGCAGGAGCGAGCCGATCTTCAGGGGCGTGGGGGTGGTGGTGGCCGAGGCGGGCACAGTGCCCGCTTCGCCGGCGGCGCTGGTACCGCCACCGGTGGCGCTGGGAGCCGGGCACGCGATTCCCGCGGCCGCGGCTGAGCTGGATCCCGACGAACTCGGGGCGGGTGAACCGCCACAAGCCGTAGCCAAAAGGGCGACGCCGAGGCTAAGCACGGTGAGCTTAGCGACGCGGGGCGCAACCCGGGGGAGTGAAGTCATGTACAAGCTCCTCGATCTAAAGGTGCGAACGGCCTTTGACGCGAAAGATCAGGTGTTCCTGATTCCACTTCAAGCTAGTGCAATTTCGACGTGAAAATAAGTGACTACGGTCACATCCTTATAACACTCGTTGCATAGAGGAAATCTGGACGGTTTGCGGCGGCTGTTTTGTCGCGGGCGACGGCCCGGAACGGCTGCCCGGAACGGCGATCCTGAAGGCCAGCACGTGCGGGGGACAAGACCGTGCGAGGGGCCAGGGAACGCCGGGGGGGCAGGGCCGCCCGGCTGCCGGGCGCCGCAGCGCGGCGCGCAGCTCAGTGCCCCAGGTGGGACTCGAACCCACAACACGCGGATTTTAAGTCCGCTGCCTCTGCCAATTGGGCTACTGGGGCGCCCGGTCAATGGTATCCCGCCGCCGGGGGGATCAGTCCGCGAAAGGCTCCGCGTAGCGGAAGGTGCCGCTCACGCCGCCGGGCCAGACGGCGAGCGGCAGCAACTGGAAGTGCGCGGCCCAGCCTGCCTCCGGCGGCGCCACCCCGAGCGAGGTGGACGGAACAAAGCCGAAGCGGGAGTAGTACTCGGGGCTGCCCAGCAGGGCTATCCCCCGCTCCCCCGCGGTGTTGGCCCGCGCCACGGTCTCGTTCATGAGCGCGGTGCCGATGCCGTGGCGCTGCAGCCGCGGCACCACCCCGATCGGCCCGAGGCCGAGCAGCTCCAGCCCGTCCACCCATCCGCGAGTGCTGATCACATGCCCCACGATTTCGCCGTCGAGTTCGGCCACGATGCTGAACGCCGGCAGGTATTCCTGGCACTCGAACAACCGCGCCAGCAGCTTCACTTCCTCGGGTTCGCCGTCGATGTGCTCTCCGGTGGCGGGCGAGATGGCAAACGCGGCGGCGGTGAGGGCGAGGATGGCGGGACGGTCCGCCGGTTCCTCGCTGCGCAGCAGGAGCACCGGTGCCGGCTTGTGCTCGCCGTTGGCCGCGACGAGCTCGTGCAGTACCTCCAGCGCCCGTTCGGTGTCCGCCACCGGCACCAGCAGATGGTCATGGTGGAAGCCGGCCAGGACGTTGCAGCTGATCTTCGCCTCGGTCAGGGCCGCGCTGACGGCTGCCGTGAGGCCGATCGCCTCCAGCGAAGAGTGCACCTGGAGCGTGATCCAGGCCGCGACGAAGTCGTAGGAGAGCCCCAGGCTGTCTGCTTCGTTCCGCGGCAGCACGACGGTCAGCCCTTCCGCCTCACGGACGGCGGCCGCAATGGCCCCGGCCAGGGGCTTGCCGTGCGGCCACAGGGCGTAGACGTATTCGCCCTCGCGCAGTTCGGGGTGAATGGTGGCCAGGAGGGCGTGCAGGTCCTTTTCAGCTGTCATGGAGCCAGTCTAGGTGCGGGCCCCGCGCTCCGGTCCGCTCCCGGCGTCCTGGGGCGGCTGCCCGCCGCGAAAACGGCGGCCGCTCCCCCTGAGGGGAACGGCCGCCGTCGAAGGCTCAGATCAGGCTACTTGGAGTCGGCCGGAACAGCTTCCTTGGTGTCGTTCTTAGCAGTGCCGTTCTTCCCGGCGTCGTTCTTGGCAGCATCCGCAGGCGTGCCGGCAACGGGAGCAGCGGCAGGCTTCGGGGCCGGCGTCGCTGCGGCCACGAAGGCGCCGCGCGGGTTGTCCAGATCCATCAGCTGCGTGGTGTCGCGGCCCAGGAAGAAGGCCCAGATCCAGCCGGAGATCACGCGGATCTTGCGCTCCACGGTGGGGATGGCCATGCCGTGGTAGCCACGGTGTGCCAGCCAGGCCAGCGGGCCCTTGAGGCCGATGCGGCCAAGCAGGTTGATGTTCGCCACGCCCTTCCATTCGCCGAAGCCGGCGACGGCGCCCAGGTTCTTGTGCTTGTAATCCTTGAGCGGCTTGTCCCAGCGGGAGGCCCACAGGTTCTTGGCGAGGCGCTTGGCCTGGCGCAGCGCGTGCTGCGCGTTCGGCACGCACGTGCCGTCCGGCAGGCCGCTGCCCGTGAGGTCGGGGACGGCAGCGACGTCGCCGGCGGCCCAGGCGTTCTCGATGATACCCTCGTCGCCTGCGATGCGCAGATCGGCCAGGACGCGGACGCGGCCGCGCGGCTCGAGCGGGAAGTCGGTGGAGCGGACCATCGGGTTGGCCTGCACACCGGCAGTCCAGACCAGGGTGTCGGTCTCGAATTCCTGGGCCGGGCTCTTGTCCGGGAGGTTGATGAGCTTCAGGGAACCCTCGGCGTTGTCGAGGGAGGTGTTCAGCAGGACCTCGATGCCGCGGCTGCGGAGGTGCTCGACGACCCATTCGGCCTGCGATGCCGTGACCTCGGGCATGATGCGGCCCATCGCCTCGACCAGGACGAAGCGGACTTCCTCCTGCTTGATGCGCGGGTTGTTCTTGACCGCGGCGCGGGCCAGGTCTTCCATTTCGGTGATGCACTCGATGCCGGCGAAGCCACCGCCGACGACGACGAACGTCAGGGCGCGGGCGCGCTCAACGGGGTCCGTCATGAGGGAACCGGTCTCGATCCGCTCGAGAACCTTGTTGCGCAGGGCGACGGCCTCTTCGATGGTCTTCAGGCCGATGCCCTTGTCCGCGAGGCCCTTGATCGGGAACGTGCGGGTGATGGCGCCGGCGGCAAGCACGACGTCGAAGTAGGGAATCTCGAAGGTGCCGCCACCGTCGGAGGGTGCGACCACTGCCGTGCGGTTGGCGTGGTCGATCGAGGTGACGCGGCCCTGGATGAGTTCCGTCTGCTTCAGGTGCTGGCGGTGCGAGACGACTGCGTGGCGCGCCTCGATGTTGCCGCCGGCAACTTCCGGCAGGAAGGGCTGGTAGGTCATGTAGGGCAACGGATCCACGAGGGTGACGATGCCACCGGCATTCGCGATCTTTTTCTGAAGTTTGAGGGCTACATACAGGCCGACGTACCCGCCGCCGACGACGAGTACCCGGGGACGGTCCTGGAGCTGAAGGGAGGATGCCATATCTCAAGAATACAGTAGTTTGTGAAAACCTTCACTAACTATGACGGCTTGCTGGAGTCCACCGGATTGACGGCCTCGGGTTCGGCCCTGCCGGTCCCGTCCGGCCCGTCCGGGCCGTCCTTCGGCGGCGTGCGCATGGCGGCCCGCAGCTGGAACGCGGCGGCCACAACGATTCCGACGAGCAGGGCTCCGAAGCCCAGGACCACCGCGGCCGGCACGGCACTGTCCAGCTGGGACGGCTTCTCCGCGACGGGCACGGTCGCTTCGGGCAGGGTGGGGGCAGCGCTGGAGGGTGCGGGCTCCGCGGCAGGGTCAGTCGTGGCGAGGTTTCCGCGCCGGTGGACCCGGATCCAGTCCGAAATGGACCCCAGCGGATTGACTTTGGTTTCCGGGACATCGGCCTTGAGGGCGGCCTCGGCGTTCAGCACGCCGAAGCCATAGAGCGGATCCTTCCCTGGCGCCCCGGCGTCCTTGGCCGTGGTGACGATCCGGTTGATGACCTGGCTGGCGGACATTTCGGGCCATTTGGAGCGAATCAGGGCCGCGACGCCGGACACGATGGGCGTGGCTCCGGAGGTGCCGGCCCAGTCGGCGTAGCCGCCGCCGGGCAGGCCGCCAACCAGGTCCTCGGCGGGAGCTGCGACGCCGATGCTGATGCCCTGGGAGGAGGAGTCGATGCTGGCCGCGCCGGTGCGGTCCAGGCCTGCAACCGTCAGGACGCCGGGGATGGTGGCCGGTGCGCCGACCTGGACGTTGCCGCCCACCCGGTTGCCCGCGGCGGCGACAATCACGACGTCCTTCTGTTCGGCGTAGAGGAATGCCGCGTCCCAGCTCTGCGGCCATTCCGGCGACGTGCTGCCGAGGGAGATGTTGATGACGCGGGCGCCGTTGTCCACGGCCCAGCGCACTGCCTCCGGGATCTGGTCCTGGTCGCTCTTGCCGCCCGGGTTGGCCGAACCGAGCCAAGTGGAGACGGACAGCAGCTGCGCTTCCGGGGCGACGCCGACAACCCCGTCAGGTCCAGCGGCCGGGCCAGCGGCAGGGCTAGTTGCGCTGGCGCTCGGTTTGGCAGTTGCTTCGGGCGCCTGGTGCCCCCGTCCGGCGAGCATGGTGGCCACGAGGGTGCCGTGTTCGGGTTTGGCGCCGATACTTTCCTGGCCGTTGGCCTTGCCGGCGCCGGAAATGTCCGCGCCGCCAGCGAGCACGCCGCCCAAATCCGGATGCCGGCCGTCCACTCCGCTGTCAATCACGGCGACCTTGACCCCGGCCCCCTTGGAAACGTCCCAGGCTTTGGTGATGCCGGACTCGGCGAGCCAGTATTCCTTGTCCCGCCAGGAGTCGGCGTGGGCGGGCGCGGCCAGGGTCAGCGCCGCCGTGGACGCCCCGCCGGCGAGGGCCAAGGCCATCAACGCGGAGGCGGTCCGGCGGCGCCGGGCTGTTGCTCTGGTCATTCAGGTCCTATCGGCGGATGCACCAGCGGCACGGGCGCGCGCTGGGGCACGGCTGCTGGGGCGGGATCATCGGATGCTGAGGGCAATTCCGTCAAGAATATCGTGTTCGCTGCTCACGGCCGTGGTGATGCGCCCGCCGGTGACCTCGGCCAGGCGCTGCAGGACCCGCCGCCAGACCAGGCCACCGGCGCCGATCACGTCCACCCGCCCGGGGTGCATGTAGGGCAGCGCGGCCCGCTCTTCCCGGGTCATTTCGAGCAGCTCGGTGCAGGCTTTCCGGATCGCGTCCAGGTCCAGTTCGGTGCCGTGGATCGCGGCCGGCGAGTACTCCGGCAGGCGCAGCGCGTGCGCGGTGATGGTGGTGACGGAGCCGGCCACGCCGACGACGGCGGTGGTGCGTTCCAGCGGAACGGTTTGTGCCGCCTCGCTGATGGCGGCGTCGACGTCGGCCTCCGCGGCCGCGATCTGATCCGCGGTGGGCGGGTCGCTGCGCAGGTGCCGTTCGGTCATCCGGACGCAGCCGACGTCGACCGAGCGGGCCGCGATGACGCCGCCGGCGTTGCCCAGCACGAACTCCGTGCTGCCGCCGCCGAGGTCCACCACCAGCACGGGGTCCTGCCCGCGGGAGGGCAGCACACTGCTGGCGCCGGCGAAGGACAGCGCGGCTTCCTCGTCGCCGGTGATCACCTCGGGTTCGACGCCGAGGATGTCGCGGATGCCGTCGACGAAAACCTGGCGGTTACGGGCATCGCGGGTGGCGGAGGTGGCCACGAAGCGCACCTTTTCGGCGCCGTGCTCGCGGATGAGGGCAGCGTAGTCCCGGGTCGCGGCGAAGGTGCGCTCGAGCGCTTCCTGGGCCAGTTCGCCCGTGGAGTCCACGCCCTGGCCCAGCCGGACCACGCGCATTTCCCGCACGATGTCGGTCAGCCGCGGTGTGGCCGGCCCTGTTGCGTCGCCTGCGCTCACATCGGCGATCAGCAGGCGGATGGAGTTGGTGCCGCAGTCTACGGCCGCGACCCGGGTCACTTGGACTCCCCCGTGCCGGTGGTACCGGCCGTCTCAGCAGCGCCGGCGGTAGCGGCGGTGTCAGCGACGCCGGCGCCGGCGGCGTCGACGCGGGACTTGCGGACCGGTGCGGGCCGGCCCACGATCTCCGGCAGGCCTTGGGGGCCATGGCGGCTGAGGTCCCGCGACGGGGCCTCCCCGCCGGTGTCCCAGGCGCCGTCGCAGTAACAGCGCTCCACGGTCCACCACTCGGCGATGGCCGCGATCGATTCATCCCCCAGCGGGTTCACGCCCGGGCCGGCCGCCAGCGAATGCCCCACGAGGACGTGCAGGCATTTGACGCGGGTCGGCATTCCCCCGGCGGAGACGCCGTCGATTTCGGGAACGGCCCCGATGCCGGAGCGCGCGCCGATCTCGGCACGGGAGGCCAGATATGCCTCGTGGGCGGACCGGTACCGGGCCGCGAGGCCGGCGTCGGCAGCGAGCCGGTCGTTCATTTCGTTCATCAGCCCGGCGGCCTCCAGCCGCGATACCGCCGACGTGATCACCGGGTGGGTGAGGTAAAACGTGGTGGGGAACGGCGTACCGTTGCTGAGCCGCGGCGAAGTGGCGGCGACGAGCGGGTTTCCGCAGACGCAGCGGGCCGGGATTTCGACGACGTCGCGCACGGGCCGGCCCAACTGGCGGCTGAGGACCTCGAGATCGTGCGGTGACGGCTGGCGGGAGCCCTCCGGGGCGTCTGCCCTGTGCCGTGGTGCCGGGGTCTTGGCCCCGTCGTTGTCCTCGGCTGCTCGGTTCTGGTCCACTCGGTTCTCGTCCACGGGAGTGGCACCTTCCTGCCCTGTTCCGGATTGTCCGCGGGACAATCCCGGCGGCGGGCGCCGCTTCTAGTCTGTTGCCGATCGCCTGATGGACTCCCAGAGGGCGTCCACCCAGGGCAGGTTGGCCGGGTCTTGTGCTGATGCTGCACCCGCCGCGCCACCGGATTGCGCGGCAGGAAGATCGCTGCCGAATACCCAGTAGCCCGTCTCTCCGGGCATAACCATGTTAATGCGGTCGCGGGCCTGCTGTTTCACATAGTTGGGATCCTGCCACCGCGACACCTGGCGTTTGAGGTCCTCCTGCTTCGTCTGTTTGGCCGCAATGTCGGCCTGCAGCGCCGCGATTTCGGCGCGTTTGTCCAGGAAGATCTTGACCGTAGGGGCCAGCAGGATGGTGATGGCAATCATGACGACACCCAGGGCCAGCAGCCGGCCCGAGAACGCTTTGGCGGGCACGGGGTCCAGGGATTCGTCCGGCCCCCCTGCGGCGGTCCGGCCCTGGTTCTTGCCGCCGGTCCTGGCGTCGGTCCTGCTGCCGGACTTGGCGCCGTCCTTCCCGGCCGCCGGGCGGCTCTCGGGCTTTGCCGGAGCTCCTGCCGGGGCTGTTACGGGACGGGGTTTGGCCGCAGATGCGGCGCCGGAGCTGCCCGGGGCCGGCTTGCCTGTGGAGGCTGATACCCGTGGCGGGGCAGGCGCAGCGCCGGCCGGCGCCGCGGTGCCGCTGCGGGCGCCGCCAAAGTCCGCCTGGATGACCTCGCCGCCGTCGGCTGCTGTCCCCAGGCCCGTGGCCGCAGGCTTGGCAGCAGCAGCCTTGGCGGCAGGCGTAGCCCGGGGAACATTGGGGCGTCGGGTTGCCATGTCACTCCTTCAAAAGCGGACCAAAAAAAGAACCGGTGGCCATGGTCTTTCAACCATAGCCACCGGTTACCGGTTTTCGCGGCTAACTAGCCTTTGAAACGCGGGAACGCGCTGCGGCCGGCGTACCGTGCGGCGTCGTCGAGTTCCTCTTCGATGCGCAGCAGCTGGTTGTACTTGGCCACGCGCTCGGAGCGTGCCGGGGCACCGGTCTTGATCTGTCCCGCGTTGGTGGCAACGGAGATGTCAGCAATGGTGGTGTCCTCGGTTTCGCCGGAGCGGTGTGAGGTGATGGTGGTGTAGCCGGCACGCTGGGCCAGGGACACGGCGTCCAGGGTCTCGGTCAGGGAACCGATCTGGTTGACCTTGACGAGCAGCGAGTTCGCGGTCTTGGTGTCGATGCCGCGCTGCAGGATGGCCGGGTTCGTGACGAAGAGGTCATCGCCCACGAGCTGGACCTTGTCGCCGATGGTGTCGGTGAGGGTCTTCCAGCCTTCCCAGTCGTTCTCATCCAGCGGGTCCTCGATGGACACGAGCGGGTAGTCGGCCACGAGCTCGGCGTAGTAGGCGCTCATCTCGGTGGCGGAAAGTGCCTTGCCTTCGAACTGGTAGGCGCCGTCCTTGAAGAACTCGGAGGAGGCGACGTCGAGGGCCAGGGCGATGTCCTTGCCCGGGGTGTAGCCGGCGTTCTTGATGGCTTCCTGGATCAGGTCCAGGGCGGCACGGTTGGACGGCAGGTTCGGCGCGAAGCCGCCCTCGTCACCCAGGCCGGTGGACAGGCCCTTGGCCTGCAGGACGGACTTGAGGTTGTGGTAGACCTCGACGCCCCAGCGCAGGCCTTCGGAGAAGGTCTCGGCGCCGATCGGGACGATCATGAATTCCTGGATGTCCACGTCGGAGTCGGCGTGCGAGCCGCCGTTGAGGATGTTCATCAGCGGCACGGGCAGGACGTGCGCGTTGGGCCCGCCCAAGTACTTGTACAGCGGCAGGTCAGCGGAGGCGGCGGCGGCGTTGGCCACGGCCAGGGACACGCCCAGGATGGCGTTGGCGCCGAGCTTGCCCTTGTTGGGGGTGCCGTCCAGGTCGATCATGGCCTGGTCGATGCTGCGCTGGTCGGTCGCGTCGAAGCCGGTCAGGGCCGGGGCGATCTGGTCGATGACCGCGTCGACGGCCTTCTGGACGCCCTTGCCGAGGTAGCGGCCCTTGTCGCCGTCGCGAAGTTCAACGGCCTCGTGCTCGCCGGTGGAAGCGCCGGAGGGAACTGCTGCGCGGCCGATCTGGCCGTCCGAGAGCAGGACTTCAACTTCTACGGTCGGGTTGCCACGGGAATCGAGGATTTCGCGGGCGTGGATGGCATCGATAAGCGCCATGGATATGCTCCTTTGGGTGAAGCGATCTGCAGGGAATCTGACTGCTTGGACTCTGGCTGAACATCAAGCGGAAAGCCGACGTCGTCGTCGCTACTAGCGTAGTCGAGAGCGGGATAAGTTACGGAAACCTATCCAATCCCCGGACGTCATGATCGTGCCGCTACCGTGCCGACTCTAGTCTGCCAGCACTATTGTGCCGAGGGCCTGGGGCCGGTGCTGTCCTGGAACCGGCGCAGGGCGCCGCGGAGGGCGCGTTCGGCGTCGAGCCCGCCGGCCCGGGCAGCGGCCACGATCCCGAACAGCAGGTCGCCGAGTTCCTCCTCGGCGGCCGGGAGGTCGACGGCGGTTCCGGCGGCGGTTTGGCCGGCGGCCGCTGCCATGCCCGCGCGTTCGGCGCGGTCCAGGAGCTTTTGGGCCCGCGCGAGGGCCGGCAGCGCGGCGGGAACCCCGTCGAAGACGTGGCCGCGTTCGGGCATCTCGGCCTTCTTGACGGCGTCCCATTTCAGGACGATCTCCTCCACCGTTGCCGGGAAGGAATCCTGCAGCGAGCCGTCGGGCCGGAAAACGTGCGGGTTGCGCCGGATCATCTTGGCCTTCAGAACCCGGGCGACATCGTCCAGGTCAAAGGCGCCGCGTTCCTCGGCGAGCCGGGCGTGGAGCACCACCTGCAACAGGACGTCCCCCAGTTCAGACTGCAGTTCCGCGTCGCCGGCGC